>JANNSM010000277.1:0-37715 GCA_031402635.1 Bacteroidota bacterium
CCGGTATGGCAACCAGACCTCCAGAACCCGCATCTGCCCGCTCTTTCGTTGTTTTGCTGTTGAAGCCAACCTCACCATCCCATGATAATTGAAGCCCGAGTGCCGGTCATCGGCGAATCCATCAATGAAGTCACCCTGAGTCAGTGGCTCGTTGCCGACGGGGATTATGTCAGCATTGACCAGTCGGTCTGTGAATTTGAATCGGACAAAGCCACACTGGAATTTCCTGCGGAAAAGTCCGGGCGAATCACGTTCGTGGCCAAAGAAGGTCAGGACTTGAAAATTGGGGATTTGGTAGCGCGGATTGACACCAGTGCCCAGGCACCGGAAGGTTTGGGAGGAAAGAGCACGACCGCAAACTCTGCCGCAGAAAAAACCACGAAGGCCGCGGAAGCACAGGCATCCGTGGCAACGGTCAGCAAGCAAACCGCCCCAGCTCCCGCACCGGCCGGCAACGGGCAGGCTAAAGCCGGGGCCGCACCAGCCGCACCAGCCGCAACCGCCGCAACCGCCGCTGCCGGTGCATCCGGTAGCGTATCCAGCGAGATCACACCAACCCCACACGCCAGCCCGCTGGCCTCCCGCATCATGGCCGACAAGGGCCTTTTGCCCGCACAAGTTCAGGGGAGCGGCCCCGGTGGCCGAATTACCAAAGCCGATGTGCTCCGGGCCGTTGAACAGGGCTTACCCGGCGATGTGGCCATTCACTCCCTCAAAACTTTCAGTCGCGAACAGCACACCGAAAAAACCAGCCGCCTGCGCCAGACCGTTGCGCGACGGCTCGTAGGCGTCAAGAACCAAACGGCTATGCTCACCACTTTCAACGAAGTGGATATGGGTTCAATCAATGACCTGCGAGCCAAATACAAAGAAGCTTTCCTCAAAAAATTCGGGGTCAACCTGGGCTTTATGAGCTTTTTCACGCGGGCATGTTGCCATGCTCTGCAAGAATTTCCCGCAGTCAACGCCTACTACGATGAAAAGGAGGTCCACTACCACCAATTCTGCGATATCTCTATTGCCGTAAGCACTCCCCGTGGACTGGTCGTGCCTGTATTGCGCAACGCCGAATCGCTGGGCATGCACGACATTGAATCCGGGATCAAAGACCTGGCCGTCCGGGCCCGCGACGGTAAACTCGCCCTGGAAGAAATGGAGGGCGGCACGTTCACGATCACCAATGGTGGTGTCTTCGGATCGCTGATGTCAACGCCCATCCTCAACTCTCCCCAAAGTGCCATCCTGGGCATGCACAAAATTCAGGATCGTCCGGTAGCGATTAACGGTCAGGTGGTGATTCGTCCCATGATGTACCTTGCGCTCTCTTACGATCACCGCATCATTGACGGCAAGGAATCCGTAAGTTTTCTGGTGCGGGTAAAAGAACAACTCGAGAATCCGGAGCAATTGCTTTTCGGAAAAGATCCGGTGGAATTGCTGCTTGGGCTTTGAACAAATGTTATGGATGAAACCGAAAGCCTCCCCTTCCTGAACAATAGTTCAATCCGGAGCCAGCCAGTCCAGTGCGGGAACATTTCGCAGCACCGAATAGGCCAACGCCAACCCGAACAAACTCCATATTAAATACGGATTCCCCATTTTTTTTCCGCGGTATCCCTGCCATAGCCAAAGCAAGGTCAGGGGAAGAGCTACTACCACCAGGGCATTATCGCGAAGTGCCCCGGCAACCTGACCATGAGCCAGACTGCCCAATGCTCGTTCCCCGCCACAGGCCGGACAGTAGGTTCCGGTCAGTTGAAGCCAGGGACAGACCGGGCGGCCATAGTAACCCAGGGCATTTAAAATGACCACGGCCAGCACAAACAGCGCAAGAATACTAACCAGGCGAATGCGGGCGACAAAAGACATGGAACGAAGGTAGGATTCCCGGTGAAGGCTGCCGGTAAAACTAAAAACTTCCCGGTCTGGCCGGACATGAATCCGTATGCTGCAAAAGCTGCTCCAGAAAAATCGGGACCGGAGAAACCGCCGTAACAGCCGCGCATTTAAAACAATTCCGCTCCATTTATGTTTTAGGCCCGTTAACGGGATCAAATCTCCTTTAGACCAATCAATTCGTCTTTAGAAACCATGAAAATTCTCTCCTTATTCTTTACGCTGTTGCTGGCCGGTTTTACCTGGGCGCAAAATGGCAGCATTGAAGGAACTATTCGCGATGCCTCCTCCGGCGAGCCTGTTCCTTTCGCAAACATCCTGGTTCAGGGAACTACCAATGGCGCAATTTCTGACCTGGACGGCCATTTTGTACTTAATAATTTAAAATCCGGTCTGGTCAATCTCCAGATCTCCTATGTGGGCTACCGGGCTAAAACACTGTTCGAAATTGATGTAATCGGGTCTAAAACCACCCAGCTAACCATTGACCTGGAACCCTCTGCTACGGCACTTGACGAAGTGGTGGTGAGGTTAAACCCCTTTGAGAAAAAGGCGGAAAGTCCGGTATCCGTGCAGACCATCGGAGCATCCGAAATTGAGCGATTTCCAGGGGGTAACCGGGACATTTCGAGAGTTATACAGACCCTTCCAGGGGTAGCCGCAACGGTATCCTACCGCAATGATATCATTGTGCGAGGCGGAAGTCCCAACGAAAACAAATTTTACATAGACGGGATCGAAATTCCATCCATCAATCACTTTGCCACGCAGGGCGCTTCGGGAGGATCCAATGGAGCTATCAACGTGGATTTTATTGAGGATGTGACCTTTGCCTCTGCCGCATTCCCGGCTGAGCGCGGCAATTCGCTGAGCAGTCTCATGGAATTCAGTTTCAAGGACGGGAGGAGTGACCGATTCGCCGGCAGGTTTACGCTCGGTGCTTTAGAAGCCGGAGCATCCGTTGAAGGACCGCTCTTCCAGGATAAATCCACATTCATCGCTTCGTACCGGAGAAGTTATCAGCAATTGTTGTTCAAGGCATTCGCATTGCCCTTTCTGCCTACTTACAACGATGCACAATTTAAAGTTGAAACCCGATTTAATGCAAAGAACGAGCTGACGGTTTTGGGTATCGGAACGTTTGATCAATTCAATCTCAATCTGGCCGCAAACGAAACCAAAGACCAGCAATACCTCTTGGGTCAGTTGCCGGAAATTGACCAGTACACCTACACAGCAGGTGCCAGATATCGCCGTTACAACAACAAAGGAAATGCTTCGGTTGTGCTGAGCAGGACCCAGGTAGCCGATACCTACGAAAAATTTGCCGGCAACGATTTTGGCAATGAAGATGCACTCCTCTTTAGGCAGAAAAGCAACCGGGCAGAAAATAAACTGCGTTACGAGCAGCGCATCATCGGCAACGCAGGATCGCTGACCGTCGGTGGCGGATATGAATGGTCCGTGTACACCGACAACAGCCTTTTTTTAACAGCCGAAGGCACCCAGAACACCCGTGACATCAGTCTGGAATTACACCAGATTAGTGTTTTTGCCCAATACAGTCGCCGGTTATTGCAGGAACGCCTTTCGCTTAGTGCAGGACTACGGTCTGATGCCAACGGCTACAACGACGAAATGCGCAACCCGCTTAACCAGCTTTCGCCCAATGTCAGCCTTTCTTTCGCCCTGACTCCGACCGTTAACATTAACGCCAGCGCCAGTCGTGCCCGTCAATTGCCCCCCTACACCACCTTGGCCTTTACGGATGAAAGCGGACAGCTCGTCAACCAGAATGCCCTGAAATACATCACCCGCGATCAATACGTTCTGGGTATGGACTGGGTCAGTCCGATCAACAGCCGACTTTCGGTAGAAGGGTTCTACAAAGACTACCGCAACTATCCTTTCCTGCTTGAAGACAGCATTTCACTGGCCAATTTAGGCGCTGATTTTGCCGTTGTCGGCGATGCTGCGGCTGACAGCCGTTCGCGAGGAAGGGCTTATGGTCTGGAGGTTGCCCTTCGCCAGAAATTGTATAAAAACGTTTTTGGCATCGTTAGCTATACGCTGAGCTACAGCGAATTTACCAATGCCGACCCCGATGATTACCGGCCCAGTTCCTGGGATCGCCGACACATCATCAACGTGGCCGGTGGGGTTAAACTGCCAAAGAATTGGGACATCGGCTCGCGGGTATCTTTTGCCACAGGTTATCCTTACACACCCTTTGATGTTGAAGCCTCGGTTGAAGCCGCTCAATGGGATCTTACCGGCGAAGGAATTCCGGATTATACGTTGGTCAACTCCCTGCGCATCCAATCCCCCTTCCAGTGGGACCTGCGCATTGACAAGCGCTGGTACTTTGAGAAATGGGGGCTCAACCTGTACGTGGATATCCGAAACATCCTCAACACGACCACCCTGCTGGAACCCAACCTGAGTGTGGTACGCGATGAATTAGGTCAACCCGTCGCCGATCCACTTGACCCCTCTCGTTACCAGCCGGATTTCATTCCCAATGAAGACGGTTTTGCTCAACCTTCTATCGGTTTGATTATTGATCTTTGAGGCTCAATTTGCTGAGCGCTCATGATCCCAAACTATTCGGTTAGTCTGTCAGTACTTGCGCTGTTTGTGCTGGCCTGCATACCATTTTCCTGTGCAAAGGCGCAGAAAGACCAGATTTCTCATACGGTGGTCTTTTACAATGTCGAAAATCTGTTCGATACCCTTGATGACCCCAACAAAAAAGATGAGGAATACCTGCCTGGCTCTGAACTGAAGTGGTCCCATGCCCGGTACGAAGCCAAACTGGATGCCTTGGCTAAAGTAATTCTGGCTGCAGGCGGCGGTCAGCCCCCAATGCTGATCGGATTGGCCGAGGTAGAGAACGCGCAGGTTGTCGAAGCCCTTGGCCGTAAAATTGGCGGAGAATCAGCAACCTATGGTCTGGCCCACCGAGAAAGTCCTGACACACGCGGCATTGATTGTGCTTTATTGTACCGAAATGACAAAAGCGGTTTTCGCGTGGAGCGGGTGGATGCCATTCGGCTGAATTTCCCCGATGACTCTGCCTACACCAGTCGAGATATTTTGCATGTAACCGGGAAACTAAAGGGCGTGAAACAACCGCTGCACGTTTTTGTCAATCACTGGCCATCGCGGACCGGAGGTGAAAAAGAAAGCGAAGGCCGACGAATCGTTGCTGCAACCGCACTGCGCGCCGCTGTAGACAGCCTTCGGGTCGCAGAACAAAATCCCCTTATCCTGGCCATGGGTGACTTCAACGATGAACCGGATAACCGCAGCCTCGGTGACGTGTTAGGTGCAGCGACTGAATTCTCCAACCTGAACAACCCGGCTCAAAATGGAGCGCTGATGAACCTGATGGGTCCGGCGGATAGCCGGGGCGAAGGAAGCTACAACTACCAGGGCAACTGGAACATGATTGATCAATTCGTGGTGAGTTCTGCCTTAGTGCCCTCCACCCATTGCCCTCGCTGCTGTGTCGCACAAGACGCCGCTCCTTTCCGCGAAGAATGGATGATGTATAAATCCGAGCGCTACGGCCCGCAACCTAACCGAACCTATGGTGGTCCAAATTACTACGGGGGCTATTCCGATCATCTGCCCATCCGACTGACCTTATCCGTTCCGCATTAATTTCGGGTTAAATGCCTCTTTTGGACCATGTACTTGTTACCGGAACCACAGGCTTTTTAGGCCCATCGCTGATCCGTGCCGCACCCGCCGAAACTACCTTGTCGCTAGGGCTCAGCCCCCGCGGGATAGAAAGCTTTTCAGTTGCTAATATTGAAATGGCTTCCGGTGTATCCTGCAAACCCCTCCTGCTCAATCTGGAAGATCCGGACGAATGTCTGGAAATTGTTCTCGCCCTTCGGCCAAAAGCCATCCTGCACGCGGCCGCCCTGGCTGACACCGGTTTGTGTGAACGCGAACCTTCCCGGTCGCATCTGGTGAACGTTCGAGCCAGCATGGCCCTTGCACATGCAGCTAAATCACTACACATTCCGTTTCTATTTTGCTCTACCGATTTAGTTTTTGGTGGCGACATGGCACCGTACGCGCCATCCGATCCGGTGGAACCACTTATGGTTTACGGTCAGCACAAAGCATTGGCAGAACAAGCGGTTACTTCTATCTGTAATTCTGCATTAATTGCCCGATTGCCTTTAATGTATGGCCAAAGCACTATTCCTGGACGCGGGATCATCGGAGATTTGGTTGCCGCATTGCGGCGGGGCGAATCAGTAAAACTATTTGAAGACGAGTACCGGAGTATTGCTTATGGCCCTTCAGTAGCC
Organism: Bacteroidota bacterium; assembly: GCA_031402635.1. GTDB lineage: Bacteria > Bacteroidota > Bacteroidia > Chitinophagales > BACL12 > WGOA01. The sequence continues at coordinate 6,225 of JANNSM010000277.1, forward strand.
GCCGGCTTGTGGATGGCGCTCGGCTGGAATCGCGGCATTTGGCACTTCGGAGGGCCTGAGCGAATGAGCCGATATGCATTTGGTATCCGGGTAGCCAAGCAATTTGGATTGGATACCCGCCTGCTTATGCCGGTCAAACAAGCTGATCTGGTCACAGGAACACCAAGGCCGGCCGATGTCAGCCTGGATAGCCAGGCGAGTTATGCGGAGGGCTGGACTTATGAAGGGATGTGGTAAATCGCCGTTGTGGCAAAAACATCGTCCACCAGAAAACAACATAAACTCACCAATTTCTCAGGTTAATTCTCCTGTAAATCCTTTTAATCGCGAACGATGTCTGAAAACCTGATGTATGATAAAATGATTGGCCTTGCCAATAAATACGGTACCCCGCTTTACGTCTATGACGCAGACACCATCATCAACCAATACAACGCCTTTAAGCGCGCATTTAAGGTTGAAAATCTCAGAATTCACTACGCAGCAAAAGCGTTGACCAATCTCTCCATCCTGAGATTGTTTAAAGAACTCGGAGCGGGATTGGACTGCGTATCCGTTGAAGAAATCCGGTTGGGATTAGCGGCAGGTTTTGACCCTAAAGACATCATTTTCACTCCTAACGGCGTGTCTATGGAAGAATATCTGGAAGCAATCAGAATTGGAACCAAAATAACGGTGGACAATATTTCCATCCTGGAAAAAATTGGGATGGAAGTAAAAAATCAACCGCTTTTTATCCGGCTAAATCCGCATTTATCGGCAGGTGGAAACAGCAACATCAGCGTAGGTCATATTGATTCGAAATTTGGCATTTCCATTCATCAGTTACCGATTACCAAACGATTAATCAAAAAGTACAATATTCATGTTGAAGGAATTCACATTCACACAGGCTCGGATATCATTGAAACAGACATTTTTGAACGGGTAGCTGAATTGATTTTATCCATTGCCGATGAGTTTGAAAATATTGAGTCTATTGATTTCGGCAGTGGATTTAAGGTAAAATACAAGCCAAACGATTTGCACACCGATATTGAAAATGTCGGGATGCGGTTTAGTGAAATTTTCAATCAGTACTGCATAAAAAATAACAGGCAATTGACATTGCGCTTTGAACCAGGCAAGTTTTTAGTGAGCGAAGCCGGCACGTTTCTGACCAAAGTGAATACCGTTAAACAAACAACAGCATGCACTTTTGTAGCTATTAACAGTGGCTTTAATCACCTGATTCGACCGATGTTTTATAAATCCTATCACGAAATTGAAAACATTTCAAATCCAGAGGGAGTAAAGAAAATGTACTCTGTGGTAGGCTATATCTGTGAATCGGATACATTCGCGGAAGACAGGATACTCAGCGAAGTGCGGGAAGGCGATATTCTTTTATTTAGAAATGCAGGTGCTTATTGTTTTTCCATGTCTTCCAATTATAACTCCAGATTAAAACCGGCCGAGGTCCTCCTGCTAAAAGGAAAAGACTACCTGATCAGAGAACGTGAAGCCTTCGAATCCTTGCTGTTAAATCAGCAAATTCCGGAAATTGAGCACTGGAATTAATGGGCTTTTCTATCCGCGTATGCTCACGCCCCGATCTGCCTTAACAGCGGTTGTCGCAGAATAAACTCATCGAGCACATCATCTAAATTCGGCCGACCGATGGGTTGCAAATCATAGAAAACGCGAGTGTGCGGTTGCCGGATTTTAATGACACGCGCCAGATCAATTGGTGTGCCGATGACCACCGCATCGCAATCACAGGCGTTAATCGTTTCCTCAAGATCGCGAAGCTGACTATCGCCATAGCCCATGGCTGGGAGCAATGGTCCGATTGCCGGGTATTTTGCAAAGGTGTCGCAAAGTTGTCCGCTAAGCCAGGGTCGCGGATCTACCAGGGCATCGGCGGCCCATTTTCGGGCTGCAAGCGTGCCGGCTCCAAAGGACATGCCCCCATGGGTAACCGTAGGACCGTCTTCAACAACCAGCACCCGACGGCCGCGAATAACATCGGGATCATCTACGCGAATTGGCGAAGCCGCATCAATAACCGTTGAATGCGGCGCAAGACCTGCAACTACCTGTCGGGTACGATCAATGTCCTCCGGACTCGCGCTGTCTATCTTGTTGATAATCACCACATCAGCATTTCGTAGCACAACTTCCGAAGGATAATAATGAAGAGCATGGTCCGCCCGGTGGGGATCCGTCACCACGATATTCAGATCGGCACGGTAAAATGAAAAATCGTTGTTCCCGCCATCCCAGACAATAACATCACAACCTGCAGGGTCCTGCTCGGCGGCACGCAAAATAGCTTCGTAATCCACGCCGGCATAAATGAGGTTACCCCGGATGATATGTGGTTCATATTCTTCCATTTCCTCAAGTGTGCAGTGATGCGCAGCAAGGTCAGCCAGTGTTCCGAAGCGCTGCATGCGTTGAGCCGCCAAATCACCATAGGGCATTGGGTGGCGGATGGCAACCACCCGTAATCCCCGGGCCATCAGCCGCTCGATCAGGTACCTGGCAGTCTGGCTCTTACCGCAACCGGTGCGCGTGGCACAAACACTGATCAGCGGTTTACTGCTGGCCAATTGGGTTTCAGCCGGACCCGGAAACTCAAAACCGGCGCCGGCTGCAAGCACACGGGAAGCCAGGTGCATGACCGAATCATACGAAACATCGCTGTATGAAAAGACGCAACTATCCACGTTCAACTCCGCGATAAGCCGCTCCAGGTCCGCTTCTTGAAAGATCGGAATTCCGTTGGGATATGCCCGTCCGGCCAATGCTGCAGGATAGCGACGCCCGCTGATGTTCGGAATTTGTGTGGCGGTGAAACCCACTACTTCCACCAATTCATTATTCCGGTAAATGGTGTTGAAATTATGGAAGTCGCGGCCGGCGGCTCCGAGGATAAGAATGCGCTGGCGTGCCATAGGAGAAAAATTGAAGAGGAAAAAGATCGGCACGGTTTAAAGACAATCCAAACCGATTATGCCAAGCTGATCCAGATTCAGAATACCACCTATGATCATCGTCAAATAAAGGAATGATTTACAACGGCGGAGAAAAAGAAGAAGCCGGAGTAAATTCCCTTGTACCGTATTCAGTGGACATAGATAAATATAAAAACTATCAACCTGCCACAAGTGTTTGTAATATTGACAACTAATTAGAACTTTAACCCGTAAAGTGGTTTAATACAGACCGTTTCAAAAAAAACAAAACCGATAAATCTCTAATAACACCAAAATGAAAAAACTAATTCTCAGCATCTGCGCCATCATTTTGAATGTTATTCCGCTTTTTGCTCAAATACCACTTGAAACAGCCAAAAAAGATTTTACATATTCCTTTGTTATGTCTGGTGGAACCAATGCTTCAACGGTGGCATGGCATCCCGGTTTGAATTTATACTTCACGGTTATTGCCGGCAATAATGAATTCCCATTGGAAGCCTTTGACGGGGATGGTACGAACAAGTACTCCGCTATGGCAAATGCTGATGTCCGCGGCATGTGGTACAACAGCCAAACAAAGAGTCTTGAAGTAAACTATGCCGGCGAATTGGGTTGGGCAAAAGTTTCCGTTAGTAAAAACCTTACCGGGCATAATGTCACGGTCATTCATGAAGGTCAGTTTCAACCGGACTTTCAGTCTGTTGGCACGTTCGATGATCTGGCAAAAAGTGTAGCCTTTCTGAATATTGCTGAAGGCACGATTGATTTGTACAATGCTAAAAAGCCAGAGAAAATTAATTCCATCAGTCTGAAATTCAATTCAGCCAGTACGGAGGATTTTAATCAAACTACGCTGGGGTATACCGGTGTTAAAGGGTATGAATATGTGCTTCTGAATGTCACGGATCGCAGTTTGATTTATTTCAATAGAAAAGGTACAGAGGCTGGCAGAACCGATCTGCCGGATGATGCAATACTTTCTGATTTTTTTAAGTTCTCCTATGCCAGGAACCGCGCATTTCTGTACGATTCAGAATCACGAATCTGGACAGCCTACAAAGCATTTTAAATTCCACCCCTACCCTGCCGGATATTCAACAAAATTCCGGTCGGTTTCATAGAGCCGGATATGAAGATCCAATCCGGGGTCAAGCACTGCGCGAAGGCGGTTGTACACCACCACGGCGATGTTTTCGGCTGTTGGATTAAGCCCGGAGAAATCCGGTACATCCAGGTTCAGGTTTTTGTGATCGAAGCGGTCCGTAACTTCTTCCGCAATCATATCCTTGAGAACTTTCAGATCCATTACATAGCCGGTCTGAGGATCGATCGAACCAGTTACCCGAACGATCAGCTTATAGTTGTGCCCATGCCAGTTGGGATTATTGCATAACCCGAAGATGGCATCGTTGTGCTCCATCGTCCAGTCGGGGCGAAAAAGCCGGTGGGCGGCGTTAAACCGGGCTTCGCGAAATACAGAAACCCTGGGGGTTGATGTTTGAGCGGGCATAATACCTGTAAAATTAACAATAGCCGGCCTTGCAAACGTTCTTTTCCCCGTTGATTGCTGCTTCCCCAATCTCCTAAGGATCGGTATCTTTGAACGATATCCTTATCTGACAAGGCCCGGGGAACGCTTGATCCGTGATTTATATCTCAGATTAGAACGAAACGGTTCAGCGGAAATTCCAAACCGGTCTATCTGCCTTTCCCAATCCACTTCGCCGGATAAGGACAAAGAACATGTTGTTCAAAGACCTCATCGGACACGGCGATATCGCCTCTTCTCTGCTTCGCGGCAAAGCGGAGGGCAGGCTTCCCCATGCACTGTTATTTTTAGGTCCCGGGGGAAATGGAGCCCTCCCGCTCGCACAAGCCTTTGCCGGTTATGTCAATTGCGAACTGCCCCGTACTGACGACGCCTGCGGAATCTGCCCTTCATGCCAAAAGGCAGCAAAATTCATTCACCCGGACATCCACTATTCCTATCCGGTCATCACCATCGGCACCGGATCTAAAAGCCAGCAGAAACACAAATCCACGGACTATATCGTTGAGTGGCGTCAGTTTTTACAAGAACAGCCTTATGGGATCTACGAAGATTGGATGAATCTTCTCGATGAAAATTCCGCAGATGGAACGGGCAACAAGCAGGGAAATATTCCCAAAGAAGAAGTCCTGGATATACAGCGCAAACTCAGTCTGAAGACTTTTGAGAACGGCTTTAAAGTGCTGGTCATGTGGCTCCCGGAACACCTCGGCAACGAAGGAAACCGACTGCTGAAACTGATCGAAGAACCGCCGGACAAAACGCTGTTTATCCTGGTAGCCGAAGATGCCGACCGGATATTGCCTACCATCATATCCCGAACGCAGGTTATTCGCGTGCCCAGACACAGCGATGATTCCATCGCTAACGCACTTGAACTGCAGCAGGGATTGCCCAAAGCGGAAGCGCTTGCGTTAGCCGGGATCGCCGAAGGCAGTTACCGAAATGCTCTGGAGTCGCTCAAAGGCGGGGGCGCTGCCGTGGAAGATTCGTTCCGTCAGTGGGTTGATCTTGTTTCGCGCTGGCAGGTACTAAGTCTGTTTTCCTGGATGGAAGAATTTCAAAAACTGGGCCGCGAAAAACAAAAACATTTCTTCGGCTACGGTTTACACTTCATCAGGTCCTGTTATCTCCAAAGTCTCGGCGCAGGGGTTGCAGAAGCAGGAAAAGGCCCTTCGATTGCCCATCTGCTCCCGCCGGATGGCTGGGAGAAGCTCGCCGCTGATCTGGAAAAATGCGCATACTACCTTTCCAGAAATGCAAACACAAAATTGGTTATGATGAACCTCTCCTTGCGTTTCTCCCGGAATATTCAGGAACTTCAACTCGCCCGGAACGGAAAAGGTGCCTCTGCCGGAACACCTTTCCCCCGACAATAAATAAACCTATGGCCTGCACCAATTGCGGAAGCGCCACCTTAGGCGAAAAGCCAGCCGGATGCAATAGCAATGGCTCCTGTCTGACCGGCGGCTGCAATCGCCTGAATGCATTTGACTGGCTCGCATCTGTACCCATCCCGGAAGATCAGCGATTCAACGTGGTGGAAGTGAGTTTTAAGCATGGAAGTCGCAAAGATTTCTACCGGAATTCTTCGCGCCTTGATATTATGACCGGCGACCTGGTTGTTGTAGAAACTGAAGGCGGATATGATGTTGGCCGTATTTCGCTTTCCGGTGAATTGGTAAAAATTCAAATGCGAAAAAAGCATGGTTCAGACCGGCGGCGTAGGGATCTTCCCCGTGTGCTTCGCAAAGCGCGCGACAAAGACCTGGAAAACCTTACGGAAGCAAGAGCCCGGGAAGGTGCCATCATGTTACGCGCCCGTCAGTTGGCCCGCGAAGCCGGTCTGACCATGAAAATAGGCGACGTAGAATTCCAGGGAGATCTCCGCAAGGCGACCTTCTCTTATACCTCCGATGACCGGGTGGATTTCCGGGACCTTATCCGGCAGTTTGCACAGGAATTCCGAATCAAAGTAGATATGCGTCAGATCGGGGCGCGTCAGGAAGCCGGAAAAATCGGTGGAATCGGCTCTTGTGGCCGCGAACTGTGCTGCTCCACCTGGTTGACGGAGTTTCAATCGGTAAGCACATCTGCTGCCCGCTACCAGAACCTTGCGATTAACCAGAGCAAACTTTCCGGCCAATGCGGAAGGCTAAAGTGCTGTCTGAACTACGAACTGGAAACTTATGTCCAGGGTATGAAGGCTTTCCCTAAAGGCGCCAAGCGGTTGAAAACGCAGGACGGCGAAGCGGTTTTACAAAAAACCGACCTATTCAGGGTGTTGATGTACTACAGCGTCCCGGAAACGGAAAGCGCGGAGCAGTTTGCGTTGACCCCGGATAAGGTCCGGGAAATTCAGGCTGCCAATGAGCGCGGTGAACTGGCGCCGTCCCTGAACGGCATCGCTGTTGTGGATGTCCCAACAGGTCCTGTAGAGGTCGAATTCGTGGAAAGTGCGCAGGTCAGCCTGCGAACCCTTGAACGCAGTGCACGCAAGAGGCATGGAGGCCGGGGCAGCGACAACCGCGGCGGCGACAACCGCGGCGGCGATCGTCGCGCTGTGGATGACCGGGGCGGCGACAGCCGCGGCGGAGATCGTCGCGGTGGGGATGACCGGGGCGGTAAAACGCGCAATAACGACCGGGATAACCGGGGCACCGGAACAGGATCGGCTGAAAAAGACAGGAGAAAAGAAGGGACGCCGAAAGACAAAGGCAAAAAGGAGGAAAAGCGGAACCGGCAGGAAGGCGATTTTGCAAGAAACCCCGATTTGGAACGAACAATTGTTCCTGGAGAAAACGCCGACGGCGAAAAGAAGCGCAAAAAGAAGAAGAAAAAGAAAAAAGGTCCGCGGCCGGAAAATGGATCGTCTCCAGGTGGAATCCAGGGCGGAGCCGACCCCTCCACCGTGATGAAAACTGACCCAGGAAGCCCCGCCGGCAGTATTGATCAGGGCATTCAGGATTGGCCAGTCCGCAACGGCATCGGATCCGTCCAACATAGATTCCGTTTCCCGGTTGGGAGAAGCTACAGAGCCAGTGTCCAGATGATCCCTTCCAATTACGATCGGCGCTTTCAACCTTCCGTCCCGAACCGCCTGGTTAAAAGCCAATCCCGCCTTTTCCCTTTCCCCTTGCCCCAGCCAACATATGCGCGCCGGTAGCCCCTGGAAAGCAATTTTTTCCCTGGCCATCTTCAACCAACGATGAAGACCCCGGTTATCGGGAAACAGTTCCATCAGCATCTTGTCTGTTGAATAGATGTCCTGAGGATCACCCGAAAGGGCCACCCAGCGGAATGGACCCTTTCCTTCGCAAAAAAGAGGGCGAATATAGGCCGGAACAAATCCGGGAAAATCAAAAGCATTGAGCACTCCCCTGGCCAGGGCCTGGCCGCGGAGATTGTTGCCATAATCAAAAGTCACCGCGCCTCGATTTTGCAATTCCAACATTTGCCGCACGTGGCGGGCCATCGTATCCAGCGAGCGTTCAATATACGCTGCCGGGTTAGCGTGGCGAAGCGCATTGGCCTGCTCTACGCTCAGCCCTTCCGGAAAATAGCCGTTCAATTCGTCGTGTGCCGAAGTCTGATCGGTCAGCGTATCCGGTGTTATGTTGCGGTCAATAAGCCGTTGCAGCAGATCCACGATATTTCCGACAACACCAATAGAAACCGGCTCGCCCTTTTCACGAGCTTGAAGTGCGCGGTCAATGGCCAGGTCCATATCGTCCATCATTTCGTCAATGTAGCGAGTTTCCAGCCGCTTGCGAACTCGCCAGGCCTCCATTTCCGCAGCGAGGCAAACACCCTGGTTCATGGTGATGGCCAGAGGTTGAGCGCCGCCCATACCCCCCAAACCAGCGGTAACATTCAATTTACCTTTCAGGACACCATTAAAATGTTTATCGGCCAATGCCAGGTAGGTTTCATAAGTACCCTGAACAATGCCCTGTGATCCAATGTAAATCCAGGAACCGGCAGTCATTTGGCCGTACATCATCAGCCCTTTCTGCTCCAGTTCCCGGAAGTGTTCCCAGTTGGCCCATCGGCCCACGAGGTTGCTATTGGCGATGAGAACTCTGGGAGCATCCGCATGGGATCGCAGAATTCCCACAGGTTTTCCAGACTGAATCAGAAGGGTTTCGTCATCTTCCAAATCGCGGAGCGCTTTTACAATCAGTTCGAAACATTCCCAATTCCTGGCAGCCTTACCGGTACCCCCATAGACAATCAACTCTTCCGGTCGCTCGGCAACTTCAGGGTCAAGATTGTTGCACAACATTCGAAGAGCTGCTTCCTGTACCCAACCCTTACAACTCCTTTCATTGCCCCGGGCAGCGCGTATGGTTCTTACTTTTTCCATAATCTATATTGCGTCTTCACAAATTATGCAAAGATGTCCCGGCTAGTTTCACGCTTCATGAATAAATCCAGGCGCGAATTTTCACCCGGAACTTACTTTTCGCATATTTTGCTCTGCTAAAGATAAGAAGAGCGTAGCTTACTATTTCCGTCTTCATCACCTGACGAAAAACAAGTAAAACTGGATTACAAACCCAAATACTCTATAAATCTAATTGAAAGCATTTAATGCTTCCGTTGGTCTTCCGGAATTATCAAATGCTCCAAGGGTATAGCCCTGCCAATTATTATACGATTGAGGTTCCCAATAAAATACACCCAAAGCCTTCTGATCCGCCACGGATTCAGACTTTGTAATTAAATCCGAAATAAACAAATAAGAGGAAGTAGCTTGATCCCAACTCATCCCAACTTCCACAATCATTACTTCTTTGCCATAGCGGGCAACCATATCATTCATATTGCTGAGGCATTGGGCATTCAGTGAAGACCAGTTTGTAGCACCCGGATATAAAGACATACCGATGATATCCCATTTTCCGCCATTACTCTGAAGCCCGTCAAACAGCCATCTGAATAAATTATTATCCCACCCATTGGAAACATGTACAATCACTTTTGAACAAGGAAACACCGCTTTTACCGCATCGTAGCCTGCCGATACCAGTAGAGCGAAACTTGCCATATTTGAAGAGGCTCTTCCTTCAGGCCAAAGCATGCCATCATTTGTTTCATTACCTATCTGTACCCATTCCGGATTCACTCCAGCCGCCTTCAGCGCGGTTAATACCTCACTCGTGTGATTCACCAGTGAGTTCTGCAATGAATCTAAGCTTTGTCCAGCCCAATCTGCAGGTACAATTTGATGAGCAGGGTCTGCCCAGGTATCACTGATATGAAAATCAATCATGATTCGCATACCAAGATTTCTTGCTCTTATTGCCTTTGCAATAACATCCTCCTGATTATTCCATCCATTTGCAGGATTTACCCAAACTCTCAAGCGAACAGAATTTAACCCCAGATTCTTTAGGATTAAAATCACGTCTTGTTCAGTCCCTTCGCTGTTGTAGAATTTTCGTCCCTGAGATTCCATTTCTGTTAACCAACTTATATCCGCCCCTTTTGCAAATTCAATATTGGGTACCGTACAGGGATCTGGTGGTGTGGAGTCACCTTCCTCACAACTAATACTATAGGCTGAAAAAAGGAATAGAGCAATAACTCTAATAGAAATCATTGTTTCATAATTGTAATTAATAATATCAAGTTGTCTGGAAGTAATTGACCGGGTACAAAATGCCTATACTTTAAAAGCATCTTGTTTATAACTGTTCCTACCATTATTACTATATCACATTCAAATACTCTGACCAAAAGTCAGCAGATTATTATCTGGATCTAACATGGCAAATTCCCATTGACCCCATGGCTTTATTTGCAAATGCCCCGCCGGATGTATTTCAAGCTTCTTATCTAACATTTCCTTGTAAAGTGCAGCAATATCGTCTGTTCGGATGTAAATCTGCCCATAGTTCTCTATTGTGTTGAGTTCCTGAAAAATAAAGAAATGAATCTGTATCCCATCCCTTTCTACCATCAGATAGCCGTCATAATCAGCATTGCCAAATTCCTTAAAACCCAACTTATTCAGGTAAAAATCTCTTGCCAATTCTTTATTGCGCATTGGCAATTTAGGGTGAATACTAGTTAGCATGTACCTATTTTTTTATTATTAGTAATTTATCAGGCTTTATTAGAATTAACTGATCGCTTACTAATACTCCTGATGTATTTAATCGAATAGCTAAATATTAAATTCTGTTTGCGTCTAGTTTCCTATACTTATCTTTCTGGTGCTCTTTGGCATTCCTAAACAGTCCCGCCAGGACTATGCAACAAACTACAATCATGGCGAGTGCCAGAGAAACAAGTAAAAAAGAAATTAATCCTTCCAATATCGTGGCCCCTTCTTTTCCACCAGCAATAGGCATCATTTTGCCAGCGCCTGTAATAGCCGCCGTTGTAACGGCCAAAAAGTTTGCCATTGAGCCATAAATAGTCAGCCAGAATGCAGTCTTTAACCATTTATCCTTTAAAGCAAGTTTGCCCCATATAAGTCCAAGGATTAATAAAAACAACCCATTCATTATTCCCTCCAGATGAGCCGAAAGCCCCATTCTCGGGTTCGTCATTAACGGTATAAAAAGACCGGTCAGTAGCCCAAGTAAAAATAAAAGTATGCCTATTAACAAAAGCCGGTCGGCGTAATGCTCTGTTCTGCTCATGCTTTTTTTATTTAAATAATTTTAAGAATTTAAAATTCGGACGATTGCAAATTTGCAGATGAAATCTTTCTCAACGCTGTTCGCTTGCCTCCCTTTGCGATTCTCCAATCGTCTATTTAAACTCATTCAACGGGTGTCGCTGTTGGAAATTTGGTAGAATCCATATAAAAGATCTCCCAAGTGTGTCCGTCGAAATCCTCTATTGTGCGTTGTTGCATAAAGCCATAATCTCTCATTTCATGAGGTTCTGACCCTCCAGCATTGAGGCCTTCACTCATTATCCTATTTACTTCATCTACACTATCCACTAATAAAGAAAAAAGTCCCGCTAAATTATTTTTAGTATCTGCAAGAGGTTTTGTTGCAAACGTTGCAAATTTATCATGTGTCATAATCATCACGAATATACTTTCGCTCCATCCCATACACTTTGCCGTTTCATCTGAAAAGTGAGGATTGTTTATAAACCCCATTTTTGTATAAAATTCCATGGACTTATTTACATCCTTAACAGCTAAATTTATAAAAATTTGTTTCGCCATTTTTTTCGTCTTTAATAGTCAAATCTAATATTTTTTTCCCCATTCTTCTGATGGGTTGTAAACAATAAAATGTCTCACCAGTATACGAAAATTAAATTTTTTTGTACGGTCTGAGTAAAACAGATGATCATGCCAGTTTCAACGACCTGAGATTCGTCATTTGCATTGGACTGTTGAGTCTGGCTGTTCTCTTTTATCTGTCCATTACAACTTGCCCAACAGTTGCACAACAAAAGCAGAAGTCCAAGTTGATATAAACGTTTCATTGTTGATAGGCCTTTGTTGTGGTGCTGAACAAAACGTCAGTCCGCGCTAGCGGCTCGGTGTTTTATCATTGTCATCAACATATTCTAAAATGTCACCTGGTTGACAATCTATTGCCTTGCAAATTGCTTCTAAGGTACTAAAACGGATTGCTTTTGCCTTTCCTGTCTTTAAGATAGAAAGGTTAGATAATGTCAAATCAACTCTTTCAGAAAGTTCATTCAGAGAGATTTTCCGTTTTGCCATCATCACATCTAAGTTTACAATGATTGGCATAGCTTAAACTGTTAAATCGTTTTCATTTTGAATTTCAATTCCCTTTTTGAAAATTGTCGCAATGACATAGACTACAGCCGCCATCAAAATAAACGCTTGACTGTCTGCCCAAAACTGATCTAGTTGGTCAATTTCGTATCCGCGATGTAGCAAATTTTTAGCTATTTCTCGAGCTGCGTAGCTTAAGAGTCCAATGGATAAAGTATAGTAACTTATCTGTGTTATTTGTTTGGAAACAAAATTGTTGAATGGTTTTGCCAAATCAAGTTCACTGATGAGTCTGATGACTACATAAAATAAGACTGCTTTCAAAAAAGAGATGACTATGACAAAACTATAAATACTGTAAAAAGTCCCTTTACTACGATCATACATTTCGCTTAAATCTAACTTTTGATATAAGTTTTGGACAAGTTCAGGCCTATAAAGACAAAAAATGAAATTGACTATTAAGGCTGCTGCTTCAATGCATAGGCCAACGAAGATGACCCAGGCAACAATCTGTAGGCCTTTAAATACAAAGTCGTTTGTTTTTGACATGATTATTGAAAGTTTGAATTATGTCGCAAAATAACAAAAATTTATTGACAATCAATAAATATACATTTTTATTCAAAAATAATTTAGGGTAACGTACCATTACTAAGTCTTCCTTCTAGTGTTAATTAGGTCGTTTGTTACCAGGAACGCTAACACCTGCATATCAGAAACCTATTCAGTTGCTATAATATCGCCTATGTACTCCATTTATTTACAGCTATCTATAGTAATACGAATGCTAGTAGAAGTATGCGACTTAACATATGAAATAGTTGTAATAGTTTTGATTGCTATACATACCACAATACTGGAAACGGCCGAAGGTGGACGACGAAGGTGGACAAGCGGATCATCTAAACGGTTGCGAGGCTATTTTCTCCGGGTTATTCCCCTTTAATAAGAAATTCACAAGGGTGACCATGATGCTTGACAAGCCTGTGTACGGGCGTATAATTCACGATCGGCGCACCATTTCAATTTAGGTAATCCGGACATACTGCATTACTTTGCTTAGGGTTGCTTCATGCCGGTGTTTATCTGCAATCCATTACCAGACTGCATTCGCGGTTTAACAATCAACAGCCTGGAATCAACAGTCTATGAAGCGAGATGAACTGGCTACGCAATTGATAGGATGTCACCAGTCATTTTCTGATTTGATCGCTGGCTTAACAGAGGAGCAGTTTAACCGTGCCCCAGAGAATAAATGGAATGCAGGGCAACAACTGGATCATCTTTATCGGTCTGTGCGGCCCCTGGTGACCGCTATGAAACTGCCGGTCTGGTTGCCGGGATTGCTTTTTGGAAAATCGAATCAACCCTCAACCGCCTACGAAGGCATTGTCACCAGGTACCGGCAACAACTTTCAAAGGGTGCAACCGCTACCGGTCAATACCGGCCACAACCCATCGGGTATTCAGCCCGGATCTGGGTTAATGGGGCGATGGTGAATGCGGCCACTTCAGTAGCGCAACAAATCCGGAAACTCAGCGAAGAGCAACTGGATCAATTCCGCCTCCCCCATCCCCTTCTCGGGAAACTTTCTTTCCGCGAAATGGGGTATTTCACGATCTGCCATGTCAGGCACCACGCGGATTCCGTGAAGCATATGGTAGGTTTGTAATCCGGCAGAAAAACTTCATTGGGAAGACAGTTTTTAGAATCGCGCTAAAAAGGCTATTTTACTGTTCGTTTTTGTGTTTAAAAAAGCTACCTACTTCCATAATTCCTGAAAGTTTATGAAACGGATAATTCTTCTCTCTCTAATGCTGCTGTTTACTGCGGGTATTGGCAAACTCAGCGCTCAGCAAACGGTGAGAATACCCTCTGAATCGGAAAAATTGCTTTACAGGCAATGGCAGATGATGAAAATGACTGATCCGGAGAACACCCTTCTAAAGGAACAGAAAGAAGGAGAGCGCGACCTTTTTACGTTCAGGGCGGACCATTCACTGACTATTTCCAAGAATGGCAAAGTAGCTAACGGGTTTTGGAAATACAGCCCGGAATCAAGCTCCATGGTTATCACGGACGAAACCCGACATGACAATGTGGCGTATACCATTCTTGTACTAACCGATAAGGAGTTGGTTTTGCTCTATCCCGATGAAATGCACGGAAGTAAAAAGTTGTTCTTTTCTCAGGTTCCATGATCCAGCGTTTTAGTGGATCTGATTTACTCCGAATCAATATTGTTAATATCCAGTTTACTTGGCGATTAACCGCCATATGTCCCCTATTTCCGGAAGCCTGACCTGGTTTTCCCGCGGCATTATCCGTATAACTGTTCTGACCATTTTTGGGCTCCTGCAACTAACGGCCAACCTGACAGCCCAAACATTGCCCTGCTCTTCCCTTGCCGAGTGGCGCGGATCAAAAATCCGATTCGTCAGTGCTGATGGTGGCGAACACCTGCTCGACAACCTGAACTGTTACCCCGGATTTCTGTATGCTCAACGGCGGGGGAAATGGGCTGCTCTGGATGAAAAAGGGCGCTTCATCACGTCTTTTCAGTTTGACGCACTCGAACCTTTTGATAACGGACTTGCGGCGGTGCGTGTTGGAGAGCTTCACGGCTATATCAACGAGTCAGGTCGAGAGGTAATCCCAATCCGCTTTGAAAAGATCAGGGTGCTTTCCCCTGATCGGTTTCTGGCCCGCGATGATTTCGGCTGGACATTATTAGACAGAGCAGGACAGCCGGTGGACGGGCGTCCATACGAAAGGGTATCTTCATTCATCGAAGGATTTTCGGTGACTAAACGGGATAGCCTTTACGGACTGATATCGGATGATGGAAAACTGGTTTGTTCTCCCCGCTACAACGAAATCAATAAGTTTTTTGAAGGGCTGGCCATGGTCTCCCGAAATGGCCTCTGGGGCCACATAGATACCAGAGGTCGCGAAGTTATTCCCTTAGAATATGACGAAGTCTTCGTCTTTTTTGACAGCCTGTGCATTGCGCGAAAGGGCAACTACTGGGGTTACATTGACCGGAATAACCACATGGTGCTTCCTTTCGTTTTTGATTATGTCGAATACTTTGATCAGGACAGAGCCCTGGTTTCAAAAAATGGTCGCTGGGGTTATATAGACCCCGCAGGAAAAGAAGTCATTCCGCTGATCTACGACAGAATTCACCCGTTTCACGACGGCATGGCCAAAATTGAATTGAACGGCCTGCAGGGATACCTCAATCAAAAAGGGGAAACGGTTATCAAGCCCGATTACGATGAGATCTACCGTTTCATGGACGGCATTGCGATTACCCGTCGCAACGGATTATTTGGGTTTGTAAGAAGTGATGGTTCGGTAGTTTGCGAGCCGGTCTGGGACGGGGTACTAACCTTTCGCGATGGGGTTGCCCGCGTTCAACGCGGTGATAAATTTGGATTGATCAACCGCGAAAATGAAGTATTGATTGCACCCCGGTACGATGAAATAGGCACCTATGAAGGCGGCATGGTCAGTGTGCGAAAAGGTGCAGAATGGATGTTTGTTGATGCTATGCCGAGCTCCGGCCCGGTGGTGCTGGATCCAACCCGGGCAGCCCGCATCCGCATGGGTCAGGACTGGGGTTATATTGATCAATCCGGCCGGGCTTATGGTTTCAGCACGGGCTCTGCGGAGTTTATAGACACCAGGGCCAGTCTTGGGAAACTGGAAGAAAACCAGCGCGCCAGCTATACCTATCACTACCGCAACAATACCAGTCGCAAACTGGTGATCACCCCTATGGAAACTCCCTGTGGGTGTGTAGCCGTCAACACACCTTCTGACGGTGTTGAGCCCGGACAATTCGGCCAGATCTATTTGTCTTGCGAAACCTGGGGCATTCACCCGGAATGGGAAGTGCGCCTGCCGGTAAATTTTGCGGGAATGGATGAACCGGTTATGCTGCAGTTGCGAGCCTCGCGGTCCGTGCCTGATTCTGCCATGATATTGCTTGAAGAAGTGCCCATCAACGGGCGTTATGTCTTCCTGATGGATATCTCCGCTTCTATGGATGAACTACCTCTGGCTAAAATGATCTTTTCAAAAATGGCCACTTCGCTTTGTCGGGAAGATAATGTTTCTATTGTTTCGTTTAACTCCTTTTCCAAGGTGGAATTGCGGCCTACCGAAAATCACGCGGAAGTGGTAAATACCATCCGTCACCTGCGGCCATCGCTGAAAACGGATGCCGCAAGGGGCTTGCGGCTTTCTTACGCCATTCTTGACGAGCCTGGAAGGGCTCTGGAGAAACATATCTACATGGCCTCGGACGGGGATATTGATACCAGTCAACTGGCCAGAGTGTTGCAGTCCGGGGAGGGCCGGGATGTTTTGCTCACCATTTTTGTTTTCTCCTATACCGGCGACAAAACGGCATATAATAATCTCGTTGAGAAACAGACCTTCCCCGGAGTTAGATTCGTTTATGTTGACCGCGAAAACATCGCAGAAGTGCTCAACCAGGAATACACGGATATCGGTTGCCTTCCACCCGAATTGGAAAAAGCCGATACCTTGCTGTATCAGGTTGTTAATTCTGCACCTTATGAGGAACTGACTACCATCCGTGAAATGCGGCGTTTTGGAGTATTGGATAGATACGGCAATCTTGTTCTTCCGCCGTTGTATGAATTTCTTGATTACCCGGGCGAAGGATTAATCAGAACCCGACTTGGAAGCCGCTGGGCACTGCACGACCGATGCCAGAACCTGACACCGGTTAACTATGACAGCATCGGTCTATTTTCTGAAGGGAAAGCTTTTGCGCTAAGAAACGGTCAGGAAGTATTATTGGACGAAAAAGGCCGCGAGTATGAATTCATCCCGGACTGGATAGAAAATAATCTCTTTGAAAATCCTGATACGCTAAAGGGACAGCCTTTTGCCAACCTTACCCTGTTGCTTGACATATCATCATCTATGGAAAGTCCGGAAAAGCTGCCCTTGCTAAAAGAAACTTTCCGGCATTTCAGCGGGTTGCTGCGCTTTGAAGACCGGGTGGCTATTGTTACTTATACCAGTACCGCTACACTGCAATTACCCAGTGTTTCAGCCAGCAAGCGGCGGCTGATCGTAGAGACGATTGACAATATCCGCTCCAAAGGCAATACGGTATTGCTCGAAGGTCTTGAGATGGCATACCGCCAGGCCAGCGAGGCGTATATTCCCGGTGGCAACAACCGGGTGATTCTCGCAACAGATGGCCGGTTTGAAATCACCGAAGATTTGCTTCGTCTGCTGGATCGCTACAAAGCCCGGCAAATTCACCTGAGCTTATACCTCTTTGGTGAAACAGAAAAAAAGATCTACGCGGATAATCTCGGGCGTCTGGCAATGCGCTCGGGTGGAAGTTACCATTATGCAACAGCCGACAATATTAGGGAACTGATGCTTGCAGAAGCATTGCTGAACCGGGCGCCTGAGCGTGAACCGGCAGCAAAGGAATGATCGTTCAAAAATGAAATCCCGCAAACAGACCTACTAACTCATTCGATCTGCCCAGTAACTTTGCTGCCAATCTCTGTATATGCGCATTGTGTTGTTTACCGGTAAAGGTGGCGTTGGAAAAACCACGGTAGCTGCTGCCACCGCCCTTCGCTGTGCCCGGATGGGTTACAAAACGCTGGTGATCTCGACTGATCCGGCCCACAGCCTTGCTGATGCCCTTGACCGACCACTCGGACCAGAGCCTGTTGAAATCGAATCCAATCTGTTTGGTCAGGAACTGGATGTTTACTACAGCATGAAAAAACACTGGAGCAATATGCGCGAGCTGATGCTGACGGTGTTTCGCTGGCAGGGTGTCAAGGACGTTGTGGCAGAAGAAATGTCAGCCTTACCCGGGATGGAAGAAGCCAGTGCCTTCCTTTGGATTGAGCAGTATTACCGGGAAGAAGCCTTTGATGTGATCATTATTGATTCGGCGCCAACCGGAGAAACCCTTACCCTGCTGACTCTTCCACAGGTCACCAAATGGTGGGTAACCAAAGCTTTCCCATTCCAGAGATTGATTATGAAAGGCCTGGGTACGGCGGTTAGAAAAACAACCGGAGTACCCCTTGATAAAGGCTATGAAGAACTGGAGGATTTGTTTAACAAACTGGAATTTATCCAGACCATTTTCTCCGATCCCGCAATAACCTCCATCCGGCTGGTTGCCAACCCGGAGCGAATGGTTATCCAGGAGGCCAAACGTGCCTTTACCTACCTGCAGCTTTATGGGTACAACGTGGATGCCGTGATTGTCAACCGGGTATTACCCCCGATGGAACATCCGGGGATTTTCAGCCGATATCTGGAAACCCAAACCGGCTACCTGCAGGAGATTGAAGAAAGTTTTGCCCCGCTGCCAATCATGCTGGTGAAGCATGCCGGAAGGGAGGTTTTTGGTCTTGAACTTCTGGATCTGATTGCCACCGAAATGTACAATCAGGACGACCCCACCGTGATTTACCACGAAGAAAAACCGGTGGAATACCTGGAAACCCCAAAGGGATACAACGTGCGCCTTAAACTCTCTTTCCTGGAAGGACAGGAGTTCAACCTTAAAAAATTCGGTGATGAGCTGGTCCTTGAACTGGGCAACCGCAGAAAACACGTCTTTCTGCCGAGGTTTGCCCATTTCATGACACTGGGAAGCTATAGCTATACAGAACCCTGGCTGGAGGTGGAACTCCTAAAGGAATAGCCATTTCAGGCTAAGTCAGACCTGATCCAACGATAAAAGCAATCTGCCTCAACCTGCGGTCGCTGCACTGCCATAGCCCGGGCCGTCAATAGCCGGTGGAGCGGTGGTAACACGGTTGATACGGATCATCCGGAACTTTTCCAGGGTCAACACAATTGGCCAAAGGGGATCGAATTCAAACTTGCGGAATCCGAGGTTTGGTCTCGCCGGGGCCTTGTGATGGTTGTTGTGGAATACTTCGCCCAAAAACAAAATGTCAATAGGCATCAGGTTCGTGGAGGTGTTTTTCATCTTGTAGTTCACATAGCCGTAGCGGTGTGAACACCAGTTGATAATTGCACCGTGCAGCGGGCTCATCACGATGGTTGCCGGCAGCAAAAGCCATTGCCAGGCGGCTGTGGCAAAGACCGCATAGAAGGTGATATACAAAACAATCCAGGTAACCCGGATGGCATAGTGGTGCGCAAACGGCTCAAAAGCCGGCCAACTGGGAACACCGGTTTTGTATTTCTCTTCAATTGGAATGGTTCCCTTCCAGATACCGAAGTAGGTCTTGCGGGTCTCCCACATCATCCGGAAAATATTGCCGTGGTAGTTCGGCGAATGGGGGTCTTTCTCCGTGTCCGTATGCGCGTGGTGGATGCGATGCATCACTCCGTATGCAAAAGGACTTAGATAAGCCGAACCGGTAATGAGCCAGGAGAAAAAATGAAAAAACCGCTCGACAGGCTGGGACATCGTCCAATGTTGATGAGCGGCATATCTATGCAGAAAAAATGTATGTATGAAAATGGTCAGGTACCAATGGACTATGAAAAAAATAAGGACAGCAGGCATGAGAACTCGTTAGAGATTTATGGAAAATTAGATCAACACGCAGGAGCATGTACGGCCTGCCTGTCTAACGCCGAAAAGATACGCCCAAAAGGGCAATTTTCATGCATACGTTCAAGGTCCTCTCGCGCCAATGATCAATCTTCAAGTCGTTCATGAAGCTGGACCGGATCTACCTTTTTCCGGATTCTTAAGTTCACCACTTCAACAAGAAGGGCAAAAGCCACAGAGAAATACACATAGCCTTTAGCCACTTCAACATGCAGCGATTCAACAATTAAGGTGAATCCGATCAGGATAAGGAAGGAAAGAGCGAGAATCTGAAAGGTCGGATGTCGGTTGATAAAGGCAGAGATCGCTCCGGAAAAAGCCATCATCACAAATACAGAAATAATGACGGCTACCATCATAATTGGCACCACTTTAGTCAGTCCAACAGCCGTAAGGATGGAATCAAAGCTGAAGACCATATCAATCAGAATAATTTGCAGAATTACGGCATTGATGGCAGCCTTGCCACCAACACTGGCGCTGTGCTCTTCACCTTCCATTTTGCCATGGATTTCTGAAACGCTTTTGCCCACCAGAAATAGTCCGCCCAGGAAGAGCAAAAGATCTTTCACACTGATCCCCAAAGGACCGGCTGCCGCTTCACCTGCTTCTGCTGCACCCAGATGGAACGGCAGATAAAACAGCGGTTTATCCAATTTCAAAATGTAGCCAATAGCCAACAACATCAGCAGGCGCATAAACATGGCCAGCACCAAGCCAATGTTTCGTGTTCTCTTTTGCTGTTCTTTGGGCAGTTTACCCGTGACAATCGAAATGAAAATGATGTTGTCAACCCCCAATACAATTTCCAGCAGGGTCAGTGTAAAAACTGCAATCCAGGCCTCGGCAGTAGTAAAGGCTTCAAACATTATCGGGAGAAGTTTGGGGCAAAAATAGCAAGCTCACCATGATTATCCCTGCTGCTCCGGTCTTTGCCCGGCTTTGCGGCTCTTTTTCCGGCCACTATCCGCCAGCGACCGGTGCAGCAGGTATTCAATCTGACCGTTAAGGCTGCGAAATTCATCCGCAGCCCACTTCTCCAGTACCTGGAATGTTTCCGGGTCCATCCGGAGTACGAAACTCTTCTTTTTGGATTTGTCGTCAACCATTGCGAGGCATTAGTAAAGTGTTCCGGCGTTCACTACAGGGTGAGCGGCTCTGTCTGAACACAACACCACCAAAAGATTGGAAACCATGGCAGCCTGCCGCTCCGGATCCAACGTGATCACCTTGTCCTTTTCGAGTTTCTGCAGCGCCATTTCCACCATACCGACTGCACCTTCAACAATCATGCGTCTTGCCGCGATGATCGCCGCAGCCTGTTGCCGCTGCAGCATTACTCCGGCAATTTCTTCGGCATAAGCAAGATGATTGATCCGGGCCTCTATGATCTTGACACCGGCCTTGGTTAAACGGTTGTGCAGTTCGCGCTCCAGTTCATCGTTGACCTGCTCGCCGCCGCCGCGCAACGTGATATCCGACAGGTCTTCATCTGCGTGATCATAACTGTAATGTCCCGCCAGCGTACGCACGGCTGCATCACTTTGGACGCGCACATAATGCTCATAGTCGTTGACCTCAAACATGGCGTGAGCCGTTTCAGTAACCTGCCAGACCACCACAGCAGAAATAATGATCGGGTTGCCTTGTTTATCGTTGACTTTAATTTTCTCCGTGTCCATGTTGCGAGCGCGCAGGCTTACGGTTTGTTTTGACAGAAACGGATTAGCCCAGTGAAATCCATCCGTTTTTTCTGTGCCCTTATACTTGCCGAAGAGTACCAACACTTTAGACGAATTGGGGGTAACGATAAAAAAGCCACCCAGGAAAAGGAGAGAGAATACCATACTCACTGCAAACAATCCGGGATTGTGAAGGATAGCAAGACTGCAAACAGCCGCAGCGGTCAGGATTAACCAAACCAGAAACATGAAGTAGCCATTGGCGGTCGAATACGATTTTTCGTTGATCATGGGTTAATTTGTTTTGATATCATAAAGATATCATTAAAGTATCGAAAGCCGCAAGAGTAGATATCCCAATTAACACAGTTTTAACGTTTGGGTTACCCAATACCTCCCTTCCCCGGTTACCCGGGAATCCTTTTGATTTGAGTTGAAAACGAAGATTACCGGACGAGTTATCCGGCTTAAACGGGCGACACTGCTTGTAAACGGCTTAGGAGCGAGTACCTCAATATTGGGCCATGTCCGGGTCAATTTCTTTCGCCCAGGCCAGAATACCGCCTTTCAGGTTGTAGAGATTTTGAAAACCGTGCCGGTCTTCGAGATAGCGGATGACATTCCCGCTTCTGCCGCCGCTGCGGCAATGCATGATCACTTTCCGATCGCGGGCAATTTGTTCAACGGCACCGGGAATTTCACCAACCGGGATCAGCTCCCCGCCAAGATTGGCTATTTCAAACTCGTGCGGTTCGCGCACATCAATCAATTGGAAAGGCTCCTCTCCGGCCTTCATCGCCTGCAGCTCTTTTACCGTAATTTCCTTCATATTCTTTTGTTTTTGGGCGGTCCAGGAAGCTGGCTATCCTTTTTTAACGCAGCAAAGCTATACATTGTCTTTGTAGACATTTCCAGGAAAGGATCAATTCACATTCAGAAGTCATACCTTGTTTAGGGTAGCGAATGACCTGACTTCGGTATTGTTCCGAAAAGCCCTCCGGTGTTAATTTGCATTGTCTGGATTGAGTCTAAACAGGCCCTGCTTGCGAACTGCGCTAAACCTCCAAAGCAATGAACTGGCCGAAGTGGCCGGGTTTGCGGATAACCGCATGGCGCCGATGTTACTTGAACTCGGATGCCGCCCCGGCAATTCCATTCGCCTGGTTCGAAAAGGGTACTTCCACGGTCCGCTTTATCTAAAAATCGCCGACCGGGTGCTTGCTTTCCGTCAGGAAGAGGCGGACTCCATTATCCTCACTGAACCCAGTTGAAGGCTGCCACAGCCCCATTGCGGGTGGCTTTGGCCGGCAACCCCAACTCCGGGAAATCTTCTGTTTTCAACTGCCTGACCGGCCTGCAACAAAAGGTCGGCAACTTCCCGGGCGTTACGGTTGATAAGAAAACCGGTCAACTCACCCTTCCTTCCGGGCTCAACGCCGAATTAGTTGACTTACCCGGGGTTTACAGCCTCTATCCGCATTCTCCGGACCAGGTCGTTACCCTTCAGGTTTTGCTTGACGAGCATGATGCCCTTCACCCGGACGCGGTGCTGTACATCGCCGATTCTTCTAATCTTGAGCGGCACTTATTGCTCTTTACAGAAATCGCAGACCTTGGCATTCCTGTTATTCTCTGCCTCAACCAACTGGATATTGCCGAAAAGGAAGGCTTGCGAACCGATGAAAAGGTGCTGGCAAACAGTCTCGGCGTACCCGTTATCAGGATCAACGGCAGGACCGGCGAAGGGCTTGACCGCGTGCTTTCCTGCTTAACTCAATCGCTGGTTTCAAGAGCGGAACCCTTTTGGAAAGCGGAAAATGCCGCGAAACCAATTGTGCGTGCAGTCAAAAAAGTATTGCCAGACCTTGCGGCTTATCAAGCTGTGCTGGTAGCTCACCATTATCGCCTGCTTCCTTTTGTCAGCGAGCCTGCCCGGGGGGCTCTGGCCAGGGAACTGGAAATCGCTGGTTTCCTGCCTTTGCGTGCGCAGGTCAATGAAACCCTTGCGCGTTTCGATCACCTTGCACCCCTGGTGAGGGCGGCAACACGTTCCGCCAGTGGAACCAAACCCAATCAATCCGATCGGATTGATCGAATATTGACTCATCCGGTTTATGGAACGATTACTTTTTTTGCGGTACTGCTGCTGATTTTTCAAGCCATGTTCAGTTGGGCTGACCTGCCCATGAAATTGATGGATGAAGGGCTAACCGCCAGTCGTCAGTTTCTTGCAGACCGGTTGCCTGCCAGCATCATGACCGATTTGCTTACCGATGGTGTTCTTCCGGGAATCGGTGGAATCCTGATTTTTATTCCACAGATTGCGGTCCTGTTTTTATTGGTTTCACTGATGGAAGAAGTGGGTTACATGGCACGGGCCGTATATCTATCGGACAACCTGATGAGGCGATTCGGACTGAACGGCAGGAGTTTCGTGGCGCTGATTTCCGGTGTGGCTTGCGCCGTTCCGGCCGTGATGACCGCGCGGGGCATCACCAACCGGCAGGAGCGGATGGCAACCATTTTCGTAACCCCTTTCATGAGCTGCTCGGCTCGCCTCCCGGTGTTTGCACTGTTGATCGCTTTTGCGGTGCCGGACCGCAGCACTGCCTGGGGTCTCCTTGACCTGCAGGGCGCAGTGATGTTTTCCCTTTACCTGCTGGGCGCTTTTGCCGCCCTGGCATCGGCCTGGATGATCAAGCGGCTCTTCCGCTCCCCGGAGCCATCTTACCTGATGCTTGAACTTCCTTCGTACCAGGCCCCCCACTGGCGCAATGTTTACACTACCGTCTGGATAAAAGTGAAGTTGTTTATTACCAATGCCGGCAAAATCATTCTCGTGATCTCCCTGGTGCTGTGGGGCTTGAGCAGTTACGGACCCGGCACCAGCGTAAGGGATACTGAGCGTGAAATTCGCAATAGTGAAGAGGCATCTTTACTGGAACCCGATGAATTGGAAAGCCTGATTGCAGCACGTCGCCTTGAAGCGAGCTGGGCGGGCCAGCTCGGCCACCTCATTGAACCGGCTATTGCCCCGCTTGGATTTGACTGGAAGATCGGCATCGCGCTGATCACCTCTTTTGCCGCCCGGGAAGTATTTGTGAGCACCATGGCCACTATATACAGTGCCGGGGATCCCGATGATAAAAGCGGTATCATCGAGTCCATGCGCAAGGATGTGCATTCCAGTTCCGGTCTGCCGGTTTATACCACGGCAACCGCCATTTCGCTCCTGCTATTTTATGTTTTTGCCATGCAGTGCATGAGCACTTTGGCAGTAGTTCAGCGTGAGACCAACTCGTGGAAAATTCCCGTTTACCAGTTTCTGTATATGACCGGTCTTGCCTACGGCGTGAGTCTGCTGACCTATCAGGTTTTGAGCTGACTTTTGTGTGGACGGCTTCTTCAAGCGGATAATAAACCTTTATGGCCTCATTCGTTTTTTCCTAAAAATGATGACTTTCGTATATTGTGTCCACAGGTTTTATCTGTGATAATAGATGAGGTACTCTTGCCTTCTGCTCCTTTTTTGTGCGGTCACTTGCTTAATTCCGACGAAAATATTGTGTGGTCAGGGATCAGGTTACAGTATTTCGGGTGAAGAACCTGCCTATATTGATTGTGGACCTTCCAAGACTGATTTAAATTTTCCCTATACCATCGAAGCATGGGTCAAACTCGATGCCATACCCACGCTAGGTTACGCTATTTGGGATAGTGGGCTGGAACCTAGTGGGCTCTACTATGGATCTTGGTTCCTGATTACTTCGGTTGGAGAAGTTGCACTTGTCTACGGCGATGGTACAGGCTTAGGATCAGCAGACCGTCGTTCTATTTTCTCTACTGTTTCGATACCCTTGGGCGAATGGGTTCATATCTGCGGCGTTCAGGATGGACCGCTGGTTGGTAGGATCTATATCAATGGGATTGAAGTGCCTGTTACCTATGCAGGTACTGGTGGAATGACTATTGTCCATTACCCCGCCGGGAGACAAACCATCGGTTGGCACGAATCACTCATTCCCGGTATTTATTTGGATGGTGAACTTGATGAATTGCGGGTATGGGGGGTAGGTCGAACAGAAGCTGAAATCCGCGAAACCATGTGCCAAAAACTATCGGGCACAGAGCCGGGTTTGGAAGCTTACTGGCGATTTGATGAAGGTATGGGAACGACAGTGGCCGATCTATCCGGGAGTGGACACAACGGAACCTTTGTCGGTGCCATGAATTGGCAATTGTCAGGAGCACCGTTAGGAGACACGTCCATCTACACTTATCCCGCTTCCTGGTTAGGAGAAACGTTGACCATTGAAGGGCCGGGATCAGAACAATTTACCGTTAGCGATGTCGCAGCAGTTGCTGTTCGCGGCCTGCACATTTATCGCGTTGACGAGTTCCCAAATGATCTTAGTGGTTTGCCAACAGGTACCTCAGATCATTATTATGGAGTCTTTTCCACCACATTTGCAAGCACCTATACGATAAATGCTTCCCTCATTGATACGGCTTGCACTGCGTGTACGATTGATTGGGTCACCAGGAATGACAATGCTGCAGGGCCGTGGTTGACCCTTCCTGGTATTCCTTCCCCTTCAGGATGTATCCGGTCAAAATCAGGTGAAAGCAGCATCGGCGATTCCTGGCGAGCGGAATATGCTTGGGCAGATAGTTCAGTATTCGTAGCGGCTTTCTCAGGAGACACCACTTTCAATAGCATTTGCGAAGGGGATTCGGTGCAGGTAGAAGGCAACTGGCTTAGTGCTGCGGGGATATATCCTTTCCTAAATCCAGGAATTTCGGGTTGTGACAGCCTGACTTGGTATGCGCTAGACATAGAAACTTGTCAGGATACGATACCTGAAGAGCCCTTGGATACCTGCATTTTGGCTTTGCCAAATGCTTTCAGCCCGAATGCCGATGGAATCAACGATGAATTCGGTATCCCTCAAGCCATTGTTTGTAATGACCTTACTTTTTTTAATTTGGTCATTTACAACCGATGGGGACAACTCATTTGGGCAACATCTAGTCCTGACGTCAAATGGAATGGCACGTTCAAAGGAAAGGACCAAGAACTGGGCGTTTATGTATGGTTACTTCAATATCAACGTGCGCAGCAGCCGTCTTTTGAAAAACAATCCGGAACAGTCACACTCATTAAGTGAGTAATCGCAGATAATAACACATGATCTGGATTGCACCTCCAGGCATCCTTGCTACTGCATTTCTCCCAAAAAATATGTCCCCAACCTTGCGGAAAGGGACATTATATTCGTCCTTGAAGGAAAGGGGGCCTAATCAGATAATCATGCAGGCACCCACCGTATTGTTGGTGGCTTCGTCAATCAGGATGAGCGAACCGGTAATCCTGTTGCGGCGATAGTTATCGTAGAACAGGCGGTTAGTGGTCCGGATTGAAATCCGACCGATGTCATTCAGGCCGAGGATTTTCTGGTCTTCGAGTTTGTGTAGGGTATTGATGTCCACTTTGTAGCGAACATCTTTGATGATGCAGCGGGTTTCCCGGGTGGTGTGCTGTACCGAATACTTCCCGTTGAGCTGAAGCGGGGTTTCGCTCATCCAGCAGACCATCAGCTCGATATCCTGACCTTCTTCCGGCATATTATTTTCCCGGACAATCATGTCACCGCGGGAAATATCAATGTCATCTTCGAGCGTAAGGGTAACAGACATTGGCGCGAAGGCTTCTTCGATCTCACCGTTGTAATCCACAATGGAGGCTACACGGGTGACAAAACCGCTGGGCAGGTGCACGACGCGATCGCCTTTCTTCCAAATACCCCCTGCGATTCGGCCGGCGTATCCACGAAAATCGTGAAATTCTTCACTTTGCGGACGAACCACCATCTGCACGGGGAAACGGGCATCAATGTGGTTGTAATCAGAACCGATGTGCACGTGTTCCAGGGTGTATAACAGGGTCGGGCCGTCAAACCAGGGCATTTTGACGGAACGGTCAACAACGTTGTCACCATTAAGCGCTGAGATGGGGATAAAACGCACGTCTTTGGTATCGAGCTTGGCGCTGAAGTCCGTGAACTGATCCACGATGCGTTCATAGGCCTCTTCGCTGTACTCCACCAGATCCATCTTGTTGATGCAAACCACAATGTGCGGGATCTGCAAGAGGGACGCAATGAACGTGTGGCGGTGGGTTTGCTCAACAATACCGTTTCGGGCATCTACCAGAATGATGGCTACGTTGGCGGTCGAAGCGCCGGTGACCATGTTGCGGGTGTACTGAATGTGGCCAGGGGTATCGGCAATGATGAACTTGCGTTTGGGTGTCGCGAAGTATCGGTAGGCCACGTCAATGGTAATACCTTGTTCACGCTCCGCCTTAAGCCCGTCGGTCAGCAGGGCCAGGTTCACTTTTTCCTCTCCACGACGCTTGCTGGAAGCTTCGATCGCTTCCATCTGGTCTTCAAATATGGATTTGGAGTCGTAAAGCAGACGACCGATGAGGGTACTCTTTCCGTCGTCCACGCTGCCAGCGGTAGTAAACCGCATCAATTCCATGTCGAGGTATCCTTTTGAGTCGAATTCTTCGACTTCCTGGATGCCGTTTTCGCTGCTCATAATTGTCCAGTATTGGAATTAGAAATAACCTTTTTTCTTCCGATCCTCCATCGAAGTTTCCGACCGTTTGTCGTCGGCACGGCCGCCGCGCTCTGTAACGCGGGTAGAGGCCACTTCCTGGATGATTTCTTCCAGCGTGCTGGCCGTTGACTCGATGGCACCGGTGCAGGTGGCATCGCCGATGGTCCGGAAACGTACCGTATCGGTAAATACTTTTTCCGTTTCGCGAACGGTGATAAAATCGGTCTTGGCCAGCAGCATCCCATCTCGCTCCAGCACTTCGCGCTGGTGAGAGAAATAGATCGGAGGAATTGGGATGCTTTCCAGCAGGATGTATTGCCATACATCCATCTCCGTCCAGTTTGAAATCGGGAATACCCGGAAGTGCTCGCCGATATGATGACGGGCGTTGAACAGGTTCCACAGTTCCGGACGCTGATTCTTGGGGTCCCACTGACCAAACTCGTCGCGGTGCGAGAAAAAGCGCTCTTTGGCGCGGGCCTTTTCTTCGTCGCGCCTGGCGCCGCCCATGGCAGCATCAAACTTGTGCTTCTCCAGGGTCTCCAGCAAGGTCACCGTTTGCAAGGCGTTACGGCTGGCATTCATGCCCTTTTCTTCAACTGCAGTGCCACGGTCAATGGAATCCTGCACCATACCGACGATCAGTTCGGCTTTGGTTTCTTTAACCAGCCAGTCGCGGTACTCAATGGTTTCCGGGAAGTTATGACCGGTGTCAACGTGGACCAGAGGAAAAGGAATGCGGCCAGGCCAGAACGCTTTTCTTGCCAGGAACACCATAACGATGGAGTCCTTTCCACCGGAAAAAAGCAAAGCCGGCTTCTCGAATTTCGCCGCGACTTCTCGCATGACGAAAATGGATTCCGATTCCAGCTCTCGAATGTGGGATAAATTGTAAGAAACCATAGCAGTCGCTGTCTTGAGAAAATCTTAATTCTTGGGGTACTCGATAAGTGGCAAAATCTGGTCAATCAGATAGGCCACCGATTGTTCCGGGGTTTGTTCAGAGGTTTCAATCACTACCTGAGGGTTGCGGGGAATGTCAAAAGGTGCATCCTTGCCGGTGAAATTCACGATTTCGCCGTTCCTCGCCTTCGCGTAAAGGCCCTTTACGTCGCGCTCTTCACAAAGTTCATAGGAAGCTTTGACGTAAACCTCGATGAAGTCTTCCGCGCCGATAATTTTCCTGGCCAGATCGCGCAGATCGTAGGTGGGACTCACAAAAGAATTGATCGTGATAATTCCACCTTCGACAAACAATTTGGAGACTTCGGCAACCCGGCGGATATTCTCCAGCCGATCTTCTTCAGAAAATCCAAGGTTGCTGTTGATCCCGGTCCGGACGTTATCTCCATCCAATAATTTAGTCAGAAAACCCTGTCCGTGAAGCACCTGTTCCACACCTTTGGCAATCGTACTCTTACCAGAGCCTGAAAGACCGGTCATCCAGATCACTTTTGCCCGCTGTTTAAGGAAAACTTCCTTATCGCTGCGCTGCAGGATCTGGTCGAAAATTGGGTGAATATTTTGTCCGGCACTCATGGCTTGGGTGGCATTGTTCCGGGGTCCGGGAAGACCTGGGTCCGAATTTCGAAGGGCAAAGTTACAAATTCAGAGGCAAC
Organism: Bacteroidota bacterium; assembly: GCA_031402635.1. Taxonomy (GTDB): domain Bacteria; phylum Bacteroidota; class Bacteroidia; order Chitinophagales; family BACL12; genus WGOA01. Next base: position 36,004 of record JANNSM010000277.1, read on the forward strand.
CTCGCTCAAAAAACATTTCGTGTGTCATTATGACACTTAGCCGCAACCCCTGATAAAACTTTGTAAACCAGTCATTTTACCCCTTTCCCATTGGAGTTTTCAGCGATTTTCCGGGATGCCCGATGCTTAAAATGGGTTCAGACCGGGGGGAAAAGCTTAGCGAACCGTTTCGAGTTCGTTGATGGCCAGCCAGGCCATCAGACCCTGGCCAGTGTCCAGGGCATTTTCGTCAATATCAAATGTTGAGGTATGGATCGGCGAAACGATGCCGCGGTCAATGTTGCCAGTTCCCAGTCGGTAAAAACAAGACTCCGCAACCTGGGAGTAACAGGCAAAATCTTCGGCTCCCAAACTGAGATCGAGGTCTACGACATGATCTTGGCCGAGATACTGTTCAGCCAGGTGGCGAGTCCGCAAAGTGAGGCCCGGATGATTGATAAGCGGTGGATATCCCACCTTGATGTCCACGTCAATCCGGCCATCGAACATTTCGGCGGTGCCCCTGGCAATCCTGCGAATTTCTTCGTGAGACCGAATCCTCAAATCCTCATCAAAAGACCGGAAAGTTCCCGCAATCTCAACAACGTCAGGGATAATATTGGTGGCACCATTGGCAATCACCCGTCCGATGGACAACACGGCAGGCTGATCTGGCCGGGCGAACCGGCTCACAACCCGTTGCAGGTTGATGATCAGTTTGGAGGCCATGAGCACCGAGTCTATAATCAGATGTGGATAGGCCGCATGACCGCCCTTTCCCCGGACCGTAAAATAGAGTTCATCGGCTGCGGCCATGTAGGGCCCTGACCGGAATCCAACTTTTCCTGAAGCCAGCGGAGGGTGTACGTGTTGTCCGAAAATACTGACCGGTGTCGGGTCCTTAAGGACCCCATCGGCAATCATCAACGAAGCTCCGCCGGGAAATTTTTCTTCGGCTGGTTGGAAAATCAGCTTGATCGTTCCCCTTAACTCACTGCGTAATTGTTGCAAAATGGCCGCTGTTCCAAGCAGGGATGCGGTATGAGCATCATGACCGCAGGCGTGCATAACTCCTTCATGACCAGAACGATAGGAAACGTCATTGGTCTCCTGAATGGGCAAAGCATCCATATCCGCGCGGAGGGCAATGGCAGCAGAGCCGGGCTTACTGCCTTCAATCATTCCGACTACCCCATAACCGCCAATGCCTTCTTTAAAGGGGATTCCCATTTCCCCAAGTCTTGTTGCCACAAAACGGGAAGTTTCCTTTTCCTGGTAAGAAAGTTCGGGGAACTGGTGGAGGTGTCTGCGGCAGGCAATGGTCGTTTCAACCTGATCCGCAGACAAGGTGCGGATACGTTCAATCAGTTCTGTTCTCATGTTCCGTTAAAGGTCTGAAACGGCAACCAGTTGCCTGACCAGAAAAGCCCCCGGGTATTGAGGTAACATCCGTTGAAGGTCGTGGTGAGCATCAAATCGGTCTAAATAGTTTCCGATGACCACTTTAAAATCGGGCTCCTCCAGCACAACTTCGGCAGCAAGATCAGGGTAGCCCATTTGGAAAACCGCTTTTATATCGCGGGCCTTTGCCAAAACCGGACTGGCGAATATCTGAATGCGGTAACCGGCCAATACCCCTTCTTCCTTGTTGATTCTCTGGTGTTCGGCAACCATGCTTTCGATCTCCGGAGAAACGTGAATCCGTATTTCTCCGCTCTGGGAAAATCCCGGCG
>JANNSM010000278.1:0-8094 GCA_031402635.1 Bacteroidota bacterium
GTTTTGCCGTGGTCAACGTGTCCCATTATGGTGACAATCGGGGCACGGGTTTGCAAATCTTCCGGATTGTCCTCATCGTCTTCCGAATCTTCATCTCCGGATGCCGTGGCGTCAATGAATTCGGCCTGAAAACCAAACTCGTCAGCCACCAGCTCAATGACCTCGGCGTCAAGCCGCTGATTGATGGAAACAAAAATGCCCAAACCCATGCAGGTAGAAATAACCTGGGTTGGCGATACCCCCATCAGGCTGGCCAGTTCGGCAACGGAAATGAACTCCGTAACCTGAAGTATGCTTTCGTCTTGTGAAGAGGCCGCTTCGTCCGCCCTTACAGCGTGATCATCCCGCTTGGCCTTCCGGAGTTTGGAGCGCGAACTTTTGCCCTTTGCTCCACCGCCGAGCTGGATCATGGTCTTCTTGATCTTCTCGCGGATCTCTTTCTCACTCACTACCCCTTCACCGGGTTTTGCCGTTCGTCGAGCCGGAGGTCCGGCCGGTCTCGGAGCACCTCCGCGGCCTGGAGCGCCTGCGCCGCCCCCACCCCCCGGGCGACCGGTTGCCGGTCTGGCAGCACCGCCGCCGCCTTGCCCGCCGCCTGTTCGCACACCGGCATTTCCAGGTGCCCCCCCTGAGGCGGGCTTATCGGTACGCTGAATGCGTTTGCGTTTTCTTTTCTGTTCGTTTGACTCCCTTGGGCGGTCAACCGGCAATTCAATTTTTCCGACGATTTTGGGTCCGTCCAGGGTTACTTTTTCCGGCCGGATGATATCATCGTCTGCGGTATTTGCCGGTGGTACTACGTTAAGGGCAGGAGCCGGAGTTTCAGCAACTGCCGGAACAGGCTCCTTTAAAGTTTCCTGTTGAACGGTTACCTCTTCGGCCGCGGGCTGCGGCACTGCGGCAATTTCCTTGGCAGTACGAGACTTCTTTTTGCCGCTATCCAGATCCACCTTGCCGATTACCTTGGGTCCTGCGAGACCGGGTTTAGGAACTGGAATAACCACCTCCGGATCTGCACTTTCACTGACTGGCTCCGCAGTTTCCGGTGTTGCTGCCTTTGCCGGTGCCGGTGCCGGTTTGGTTTCCTTTTTTGGAGAAACGACCTCCTCCGGTCTCGCTGCCGGAGCATTGCCAACCGTTCCGCCTACCAGTCTGCTCTGGATAAATACGTCTTCCTTCTGCTCCTCTCTTTTGTGAGGAACGTGAGCCTGCTTTTCATCCAAAGCGACCTCTTCCCGCTTGCGGGTGCCTATGGAGATTTGATCGGCCTGTTCTTTTACCCCCTTGTCTTTGTGGAAGGCTTTGAGCAGAACCCCGTACATCTCCTCAGAGAGTTTCGTCGTGGGACGATTCTCCACGTCGTACCCGTTTTTCTTCAGGTGTTCGACGATGGTAGCCGTAGCCACGTTAAATTCTCTGGCCGCTTCCGCGATCCGAATGGTCTTGATTTCGGGCATAAATGGTTGACAAAGTTATCAATTTCTCAGGGTTCGTCGTCGAACTCGGCACTGAGAATGCGCAGGATTTCCTTGACGGTCTCTTCTTCCAGATCGGTGCGGCGTACCAATTCATCCTGTGCGAGCGATAAAACACTCCGCGCGGTATCACAGCCAATGGCCTTGAGTTCATCAATAATCCAGGAATCAATTTCATCTGTGAATTCCTCCAGGTCCACATCGTAGTTCTCGTCATTGGAGTCACGGAAAACATCAATGGTAAAATCCGTGAGCCGGCTGGCCAGCTTGATGTTGAGTCCGCCTTTGCCGATGGCCAGAGAAACCTGATCGGGCGCCAGGTAAACATTGGCTTTGCGGCCTTCGGTGTTCAATTCCATACTGCTGATTTTGGCCGGGCTGAGCGCACGGGTAATCAGCAATTGGATATTGTTCGTCCAATTGATAATATCAATGTTTTCATTGCGCAATTCCCGGACAATTCCGTGAATCCGCGATCCCTTCATGCCCACACAGGCTCCAACGGGGTCAATCCGGTCGTCATAACTCTCCACGGCTACTTTGGCGCGCTCGCCGGGCTGCCTGACAATTTTCCGGATGGTAATCAGTCCGTCGAAAATTTCCGGCACTTCAAGCTCCAACAACTTGGCCAGGAATGCATTGTCGGTGCGCGAAAGGATGACTTGAGGCGTGGTGGCATTTTTCATTTCCACCGCTTTCACCACGGCGCGGACCGTATCGCCCTTGCGGAAAAAATCCGCGGGGATCTGCTCCTTTTTAGGCATGACCAGTTCATTGCCCTCATCGTCGAGCAACAGGATTTCCTTTTTCCAGACCTGATAGACTTCACCGGTCACGATGTCGCCAACACGCTTGGAGTATTTCTTGTACAGTTCGTCCTTTTCGAGCTCCAATACCCGGCTTACCAGGGTCTGGCGGGCTGCCAGAATAGCCCTGCGCCCGAAACTTTCGATGGTGATTTCTTCAAAAGTCTCTTCCCCAACCTGAAAATCGGGCTCAATTTTCGCGGCTTCCGACAATGCGATTTCCTTGACAGCATCTTCCACTTCACCATCGGGAACGATGATTCTGCGGTGCCATATTTCCAGATCGCCCTTGTCGGTATTTACGATGATGTCAAAGTTTTCATCCGACTCGTATTTTTTGCGCAGCAGGGTCCGGAATACGTCTTCCAATACCCGCATCAGAGTCGGGCGGTCAATATTCTTGAACTCTTTGAATTCGGCGAATGAATTGACTAGTTCTGCGCTGTTCATGGTGTTTTCGGATTTACGGTCATCACGTCACTTAGAATTCGAATTTGCGTTTGGTTGTTTTGATCTCGTTAAAATCAATCCGTACTCGCTCTGTTTGCGGGGGCACTAATTTCTTTTTTGCCGGGGAAACCGGTATCGGCGGCGGCAGAAACTTATCCAGGGAGATGCCTTTTTCATCGGTGTCCACTAAAATTCCGTCCAACTTCCTGCCGTCGTTAAGCAATACTTCCACCCGGGAACCCCGGTATTTTTGGTACTGGCGAAACACCTTGAACGGATTGTCCATTCCGGGACTGGAAACCTCCAGGGTGTATTGCTTCGGGATACCCTCGGTTTGATCCAGGTGAAATTGCAGGTACCGGCTTACCTCTGCACAGGTCTCGATATCAATCCCCGGATGTCCGCTATCGCGATCCAGAAAAACTTCAATACGATGCTGCGCCTGGTTTTGCCTTACACTCACCAGAAATGCATTCAATTCAACGAGCTTGGGCTCTAGCCATTCAACCACCCGTTCAGCCAGACTTTCCATGGACAATTCCTGTTTCCTTATGGGCTTTTGCCTATAGGATTCATCCCATTGGGCAAATGCACCTTCTATTTTAAACCCGATTCATATTCCGGGGAATATTTAACCCGAAATGCTTTGAATTGGTGGGCAATAAAAGAGGGGACCATAGGGTCCCCTCGCAGAAGGCAAAGCAAAATTAGCGAAAAAGGCCGGAATCCCTACGCTGTTCGATTTTTTACACACAGAGCAGCGGAAAATGGCAGATGATCGCTAAAACACGGGGTATTTCATTCATTTGTTCGCATTCACCGAAGTCATAACCACTTGGTTAAGTGGTCTTTTTGATGGCAGATAGAGGACTGACCGGACACCGTTAACATTGACTAATTTTGGTTAATGAAATGTTAATTGGTGCAAATGTGGAATCCGGAGCGGTTAATTTCGTTAACAATCCGGCTGCGGCTTTGCGGTTTTTGGATGCTTTAAAATGAACGTTTCCAAGATATGGTTGATCGTTATCCTGATGAGTGCCGCTATGATCGGCATTGTCATGGTTCAGGCTTATTGGATTCACAACGCCATTACTTTACGCAAAACTATATTTGACCAGCAGGTCAATGAAGCCCTCAATATTGTCGTAGATAAAATGGAACGGCACCGGGCAACCGAGCTCATTGACGAGCACATTGACCTGGCAGCCCTGGAGGAGCTCTCTTTTATCACGGTGGATTCCGCCCAGATTGAACAGGGACTGGCAGACACCCTGGTTGAGGAATTGCTCAGTTCCGGAGAGCCGATTGCCCTTGAAGAGAATATGAGTTTGGGATACCATGACGCTGGTGCAGCGCCTTCGGCTTCCACACCCCGGCCGGTACCGACGGATCCCTTCGGGATTGGAAATACGGTTTATGAAATTCAGGGTGATGAAGATGCCAAAATGTTGCCCGCTCTTCTGCTCAATGTTGAACAACAGATCCTGACCAACATCCATCGTTTCAATTCGGTTATGGACGATGTCCTGGTTGAGCTGGTGCGCGGCCAGTACGGCCCTACCCGCAGGGTTGACCCTGAAATCCTCGACTCCCTTTTATCCGCAGAACTGGGGCAGAAAGGCATTTACACGCCTTATACGTTTGGCGTGCTGATTGATCAGGAAAACCTTCTCACTACCGCAGCCGATGATATGGGTAAAGAAGTGCTGCTCAACAGCGCGCATCGGGTCAGTCTGACCCCGGGAAACATGTTTTCCAAACCTGATGAACTCTACGTCAGTTTTCCCCAGGAACAGGAGTACGTGCTCAAAAGTTTATGGACACTGTTGAGTGGTTCCGTGCTCTTCACCCTGGTTATTATTCTGGGATTTTCCTATACGATCCACGCGCTTTTTCGGCAGAAGAAGCTCTCCGATATCAAAACGGACTTCATCAACAACATGACCCATGAGTTTAAAACGCCCATTGCGACCATATCACTGGCCGTTGACTCTATCAACAATCCCCGGATCATCGGTGATCAAAACCGAATTGCCCAATACACAGGCATCATCCGTGAAGAGAACAAACGAATGAATGCACAGGTCGAAAAGGTGCTTCAGATGGCCCTGCTTGACCGCCAGGAAGTGAGGCTAAGCCGGGATCGGCTGGATATGCACCAGATTATTCAAACGGCCGTTGAGGCCATGTCTATTCAGGTGGAAAACAAAAACGGCAGGATCATTACTGATTTAAGAGCAAAAAGAACCGGAATAAGCGGCGACGAAGTGCATCTGATCAATGTCATCCAAAATCTCCTGGACAATGCCAATAAGTACACACCCGATCAACCGCAGATCCGGGTAGAAACCTGGAACGACAAACGAGGGGTCTTCATCGCTATTTCCGACAACGGTATAGGGATGGATCGCGAAACGCAGCGCAGGATTTTCGAGAAATTTTACCGGCTTCCAAAAGGCAATGTTCACGATGTAAAAGGCTTCGGATTGGGCCTCAGCTATGTCAAAGCCCTGCTTGACGCCCACGGCGGCTCCATCACCGTTAAATCACAGCTAAACCAGGGATCTCAATTCACCATCTACTTGCTTAACTCCGCCTGAACCGCAAAAGTCTTAGCACTGTCCAACCTAATTCCAAGTCTATGAATCTGCTCAAAACACGCATCCTGCTCGTTGAGGACGACCCAAACTTCGGCACCGTGCTGAAGGACTACCTCAATATGAATGAATATGAAGTAGAGCTGGCGTCCGATGGCGAGAAGGGTTGGAATGCATTTGGCAAGAATCTTTACGACTTATGTGTTCTGGATGTCATGCTGCCGAAAAAGGACGGGTTCAGCCTGGCTTCGGATATCCGAAAAGTCAACCAGGATGTCCCGATCATTTTCCTCACAGCAAAAACCCTTCAGGAAGATATTTTAGAAGGATTTAAACTGGGAGCTGACGATTACATCACCAAACCGTTTAATTCGGAAGAACTGCTTTTCCGGATTCAGGCGGTCTTAAAGCGCGGCAAGGTTAAGCGGCAGGATGATCGAAAAGAATATGATATCGCCAGCTATCATTTCAATTTTAAAACGCGTATTCTGAGTCGCAACGGATCGGAAAACAAGCTTTCGCCAAAAGAAGCCGAATTGCTTCGCCTCATGGCAACAAACATTAACGACATTACTTACCGCGAAGAAGCGCTCAAGTCAATCTGGGGTCGGGATGACTACTTCACCGCTCGATCCATGGACGTGTTTGTCACCAAGTTGCGCAAATACCTCAAAGAAGACCCAAATATAGAAATCGTCAATATCCACGGCAATGGATTTCGCCTGAATGTTGAGCCGCCCGTTTAAGCCCTCGCTCAGCTACCGGTAAGTTTTATCCAACATCCCGTGTGGAATTCGCATTGGTTTTGCATCAGCCTGGCAAAACCACAATGCGATGATTCAACAACAATGGTCTTATTCACTGATTGGCGCTGCCTCCGCACTCTTTTTGAGCGTTGCCGCAATTTTCCAGTTAAACCAAATTAACCTGGTCCCGGATCAACCTCGCGGCAACCGGGTTTCTTTTTTTTCCGGATTATTTTCCGGCTTTACCCATCCGGATGAACTGGAAACCGCTACTCTCTTTGGAACCGTAACCGAATTAGAAACCGCGATCGGGATTTCAAACGCAGTCATCTTTGTATCGGGAACACAAATCCAGGCCACTACTTACCTCGATGGCTCTTATACCCTGACCGAAGTGCCCGGCGGCACACAAAAACTTATTGTACAATCCGCAGGCCATAAAGAAGCCCTGGTGACCGTTAGCCTCTTTCCCGGAGACAGTTTGTTGTTGGATATCCAACTCACTCAAAATATTCAACAACCGGATCATATCTATTTGGCGCCGAAAGAAGAGGATGTCCAAGATGTTTCCGGGGTTACCCAAACGCACCGCGAATTAAGAAAATCCAGAATTTCTGATGGTAACGTGTCGGGAGAAATGGCAAGTCAATCTGATCCCGGGCTGCAGCACTTTATCGCTCCCCATCACAAGGACCTTCGCCCGGCCAGCAGTCAGCGCGATACCCTGGATTACAATACGGAAGGATACGATCGAATCGTTGAAAATCCTTTTAAAAAAGTACGCTCAAACCCGCTGTCCACCTTTTCTATTGATGTGGATGCTGCCTCTTATGCCAATGTGCGTCGCTACCTGGATTATGGCCAGCAACCCCCTGCAGACGCGGTCCGGATAGAAGAGCTCATCAACTACTTTTCCTATGACTACCCTCAACCGGTTGACGGCCACCCATTCTCCATCATTACGGAAATCTCAGAAACACCCTGGAACACTGACACCCGCCTGATCCACGTTGGGATGCAGGGCATAGAAATTGACCGGGAAAATCTGAAGCCATCCAACCTTGTTTTTTTAATTGACGTTTCCGGTTCCATGGAGGCCGCCAACAAACTCAGCCTGGTCAAGACCTCCCTCATGAAACTTACCGACCAACTCGGCAGCCAGGACCGCGTTGCCATTGTTGTTTATGCCGGTGCCGCTGGCGAAGTACTGCCGTCCACCTCAGCCAACAATAAACAATCCATCCGGGAAGCACTTACGCGGTTAAATGCCGGGGGTTCCACCGCTGGTGGTGCCGGAATTCAACTGGCCTATGCTATCGCGTCCAGGAATCTGATTCCAAACGGTAACAACCGCGTTATCCTGTGCACTGATGGCGATTTCAATGTAGGAGCAAGCTCTGATGCAGAAATGATCAGACTTATTGAAGAAAAACGAAAAAGCGGTATTTACATCACGGTGTGCGGATTTGGGATGGGCAATTACCAGGATAGTAAAATGGAAAAAATAGCCGATCACGGAAACGGCAATTACTTCTATATAGACCGGGAACAAGAAGCTGAAAAAGTCTTTGTGACCGAGATGAGCGCAACCTTATTTACCATTGCAAAAGATGTAAAACTCCAGGTGGAATTCAATCCGGCAGTCGTCCAATCCTATCGGCTGATCGGCTATGAAAACCGGCTCCTTGCCAGAGAGGACTTTGATGATGACAGCAAAGATGCCGGAGAACTTGGCGCAGGCCATAGCGTAACCGCTTTATACGAAGTGGTCCTTTACCCGGAAAAAAATCGGGATTGGTTAGGGGATCAGCCCTATGAAAACCGGACACAACCATTGCTCGAATCCGAAGCATTGAGGTATCAGCAAACGTCTGTTAAACCGGAAGCGTACTCCAGTGATGAAATTTTGACCCTCAAACTGCGCTACAAAAAATCGGGAGAGGAAACCAGCCGCCTGATTGTGCACCCGCTTCGGGATAACCGGATTCCATTGCAGGCAAGCTCAGATAACTTTCGC
>JANNSM010000279.1:0-5882 GCA_031402635.1 Bacteroidota bacterium
GCTCCGCAGTCCGCATCGCTCAAGCCATCGTGGACGGCCAGCACTATCCGCTGGATGCGGATATTCAGGAAATGCGGGAAATCAGGGAGCGCGAGCGGCTAGGACCCAGCACCGGCTCTATCATCCAGGAGGCGGAAGCCCGCGGCATTCCCTGGATCAGGCTCAATAAATATTCGCTTTGCCAACTCGGCTACGGAACCAACCAGAAAAGAATTCAGGCCACCGTGACCAGCCAGACAAGCAGTATTGGGGTGGAGCTCGCCTGCGACAAAGAAGACACCAAGTTTTTATTGGAACAAGCGGAAGTTCCTATTCCCAAAGGTGACATCGTGCGCTCTGAAGCCGGATTGGAAGATGCCATAGACCGTATTGGTTATCCTCTGGTGATAAAACCCATCAGCGGCAATCACGGTCGGGGCATAACCACAGATGTTCGCAACCTGGAAGATGCCATCATTGCTTTGGAGGCTGCAAAAAAGATCTCCCGATCCGTGATTGTGGAGAAGTTTATTACCGGTGATGACTACCGCCTGCTGGTGATTAACTACAAACTCGTGGCTGCCGCACGGCGCACCGCAGCCCATGTTATCGGAGACGGAAAGTCCACGATAGGTCAACTCATTGACCAGGTTAACAGCGATCCCCGTCGGGGCTACGGCCATGAAAAAGTACTCACTCAAATTGATGTCAATGACCTGACCGAGGGTATTCTTGAAGAAAAAGGCCTGACCCTGCAATCGGTTATTCCCGCCGGAGAAAAACTGAAACTCAAAGACACTGCCAACTTAAGCACAGGAGGCACCGCCGAAGACGTAACAGACGTTGTTCACCCGTTCAATGTCTTTATGGCCGAGCGCATTGCCCGCATCATCGGTCTGGATGTCTGTGGCATTGACATCATGACCGAAGACATTGGAAAGCCGCTGCCAGAAACGGGTGGCGCAGTGCTGGAAGTCAATGCCGCTCCGGGTTTCCGCATGCACCTGGCGCCAGCCAGCGGTCTGCCCCGCAATGTTGCAGGTCATGTTCTGGATATGCTTTACCCGCCCGGATCCACGGCGCGGATTCCCATCGTGGCAGTAACGGGAACCAATGGTAAGACCACCACTACCCGGCTCATAGCCCACATGGCCAAAATGAAAGGATTCAAAGTGGGTTATACCACAACAGACGGTGTCTATATCCAGAACCGCCTGCTGATGACCGGCGACTGCACCGGCCCCAATAGCGCTGAATTTGTACTCAAAGACCCGACTGTGGATTTTGCCGTGCTGGAGTGTGCCCGGGGTGGCCTGCTCCGCGCCGGCCTGGGTTTCAAAAAATGCGATATCGGAGTTGTAACCAATGTGGCAGCGGACCATCTGGGTCTTAAAGGCATCCACACCATTGAACAACTCGCGAAAGTCAAAGGTGTGCTTCCCGAAACCGTTTTCCCACACGGATATGCCGTGCTGAACGCCGATGACGACCACGTTTATTCCATGCGGGAAGGCCTGGAATGCAACGTGGCCCTTTTCTCACTGAACGAAAACAACCCCCGCATCCGCAAACACTGTTCGCAGGGCGGAGTTTCCGCAGTCCTGGAGAACGGGTACATTTCGCTGTATAAAGGCGAATGGAAAATTCGCATCACCAAAGCCGTCAACGTACCACTGACCTTTGACGGCACCGCGCAATTCATGGTTCAGAATGTGCTGGCTGCCGTACTGGCGGGCTACCTGAACAATTTTTCTATTGAAGATCTCAAAGTTGCCATTGAATCGTTTATTCCTTCGCCTTCGCAAACACCTGGACGCCTGAATCTGTTCCAATTCAAGGATTATCAGATCCTGCTGGACTACGCGCATAACGAGGCAGGATTGCGGGCGCTGAAAGGCATGGTTGACCATATTTATGCTACCTTAAAGGTGGGCGTTATCGCCGGTATAGGCGACCGCAGGCCCCAAGACAACCAGGCCATCGGCCGGGTAGCCGCAGAAATGTTTGACGAAATCATCATCCGCCAGGACAAGAACTTGCGGGGAAGGACAGAAGCTGAATTGATTGATATGCTCAAGCAGGGCATTGAATCGGTTGACCCGGCCAAGCCCGTAAGGGTTTTTCCCACAGAAAAGGAAGCGATCAATTACGCCGTGGACAACGCCATAAAAGGCTCGTTGATCGTCTTGTGCAGCGATGTGGTGCCCGATGCGCTGGCGCAGGTGATGAAGTTCAAGGAAGACGAAGTGGACCGGCACAAAGATTCCGTGATCCTGAAAAATGCATGAACCATCGTTCAGGATACCCGGGCGGAATCAATTTTTAAAATTTGCACCGAGAGTTGATTTTCACAAAAGATTGTTTTTATTTCGCCTTCGCATGAGTGGATCGACAACTGTTTCTCAAAACCCGACAAACATTAACCCGACAATCCTTAAGATGTGTTGCCTTATGATGTGCTTCCCGCGCAAGGGCCAGGTGCATGTATGGTGATCACTCCTCATACTGCCTGAAAAGCCCTTCGAAACCGAAGGGCTTTTTTTTTGAACACAACACGCACGAAATAGGAAAACTCCGTCAAAGACCGCTGATACCATGCTTGAGCACACCCAACTTCTTCAACAACCAATGAATTTAAAAAGAGTCAACACCGCAAATCCGGTGTTTTGCGACCCCATTATCTGCCGACAAAACCAGGCGATGGAGATGAATATGGGTATGTACATGATCATGTGTTGTTGCAAATGCCTTCCGGAGGTCGCAAATCCCTGAAAAAAGAAGAAGCCCAAAAGCACTTCCACCAAAACAGGAAAAGCCCTCCGGACAACCGGGGGGCTTTTTTTGACCCGTAACCCTGACCACAATTCACGGACTAAAAACCAAAATCAAAAAGATGTCTGCTCCAACCTATCATTTTGAAACCCTGCAACTGCATGCAGGACAACAGCCCGACCCGGTAACCGGATCGCGTGCCGTACCAATTCACCAAACATCAAGTTATGTTTTCCGGGATTCAAAACACGCTGCCGATTTGTTTGGCCTGCGCGAATTCGGGAACATCTACACACGCATCATGAATCCGACTACGGATGTGCTGGAACAGCGCATCGCGGCCCTGGAAGGGGGAGTCGCCGCACTGGCTACAGGCAGCGGTCAGGCCGCCCAGTTCCTGGCGTTGAGCAATATCCTGCAGGTCGGTGACAATTTTGTTTCCACATCCTTTCTCTATGGGGGAACACACAATCAATTCAAGGTTCAATTCAAGCGTTTTGGTATCGAAGCGCGGTTTGCGAAGGGCGATGAGCCGGCGGAATTTGAAGCCCTGATTGACGACCGTACCCGGGCTATTTATCTGGAAACCATCGGCAATCCCCGGTTTAATATCCCGGATTTTGACGCTATTTCTGCCCTGGCCAAACGCTATGACCTTCCGCTGATCGTGGACAACACGTTTGGCGCCGCAGGCTACCTGTTCAGGCCGATTGATCACGGCGCGGACATCGTGGTGGCCAGCGCTACCAAATGGATCGGAGGACACGGCAACAGCATTGGAGGAATCGTTGTTGATGCCGGGACCTATAATTGGAACAACGGAAAATTTCCTCAGTTCAGTGAGCCCAGCGAAGGCTACCATGGCCTGCGTTTCGGCGAGGTTTTCGGAAAAAACAATCCGCTTGGCTTGCCCAACATTGCATTCATTATCCGTGCGCGGGTCGAAGGGCTTCGGGATTGGGGTGCGGCGCTTTCGCCGTTCAACAGCTTCTTGTTTCTGCAGGGCCTGGAAACACTTTCGCTGCGCGTACAGCGCACCGTAGACAACGCGCTGGAGCTGGCTAACTGGCTGAAAAAACATCCGGCCGTAGAAGCTGTCAATTACCCGGGTCTGGCTTCTTCACCTTATCACGATTATGCAAAGCGCTACCTGAAAAATGGATTTGGTGGTGTGCTCAGTTTTAAGGTGAAAGGGCAAAAGGAAACAGCAGATGCCGTTGTGGACGGTGTGCAATTGATTTCGCACCTGGCCAATGTTGGTGATGCCAAGACGCTTATCATTCACCCGGCAACCACAACGCACCAACAACTCAGCGCCGAAGAACAGCGAAAAGCCGGTGTAGAAACAGGATGGCTGAGGCTGAGTGTGGGCATTGAACACATCGAAGACCTGAAAGCCGATCTTGACCAGGCCCTCCAGGCTGCGGTTGCAGGTCCTATAAAAGCTGAGGTTTATGCCGCTGCTGAAAGTTGATCATCCCTTCCTGACCGAAGCCGGAAGCCGTTTGCCGGAACTGGAGATTAACTATCACCACTACGGCCGGCTTTCTCCCCAGTTGGACAACGTGATCTGGGTATGTCATGCCCTGACGGCCAATAGTGACGTAGCCGCCTGGTGGCCGGGGATGTTTGGGCCCGGTCGCCCGTTGGATCCGGAGCGTTACTTCATTGTCTGCGCTAATGTGCTTGGCGGTTGTTATGGAACGACCGGTCCACTATCCAAAAATCCTGAAACAGGCCGGTCCTATTTTCACGATTTTCCCAAACTCACCATCCGCGATCTTGTGGCTGCCCAGGAGCTTTTGCGGCAACATTTGGGGATTGACCGAATCCGGCTGTTGCTCGGTGGATCCATGGGGGGGCACCAGGCTTTGGAGTGGGCTATTTCGCACCCGGATCGGGCTGAAAAACTCGCACTGATTGCCACAAATGCCAGGCACTCCCCCTGGGGCATTGCATTTAACGAAAGTCAGCGTATGGCCATCGCGGCTGATCCGGGCTGGGCGGAAAACAAGGCCGATGCGGGGAAGTCGGGACTCAAAGCCGCCCGGGCAATCGCTCTTCTCAGCTACCGGAATTATGAAGCCTACGAACAGAGTCAGTCTGAGGCGGAGGACCGGCCTGCAGGTTTGTACCGGGCGGCAGCATACCAGCAGTACCAGGGTGAAAAACTCGCCGCCCGTTTCAACGCCTTCAGTTACTGGAGGCTCAGCGAAGCCATGGACAGCCACGACGTCAGCCGGGGCCGCGGTTCCGTTCAATCTGCCCTCTCGCGGGTGAGCGCGCAAACGATCGTACTCGGCATTGCGGGTGATGTCCTGTTTCCCCCGCAGGAACAACGGCTGCTCGCCACGGGTATTCCGGGAGCAGATCTGCACATTTTTTCCTCGCCCTATGGACACGATGGATTTCTGGTCGAAACAGAAACCATCGCCCGCAGACTTTCATTGTTCAACCAACAAGTTCAATTTGTGCGTTAATGCCTGCGCCTGGATACCGCTTTAAAATTTCAAACATGCGTATCACCAATATCGGACTTTTTGGCCTCGGCTGTGTGGGCCAGGGTCTCGTTGACCTGATCGGCATAAGGCCTGAATCGGGATTTTCCGTAAAACAGATTACGGTCAAAGACCCGCATAAAATACGCCGCGTACCTGCTGCACTGGTCAATCTGGATCCGGAAGCGATTTTTCTGGACCCTGAAATTGATGTGATCGCTGAGGCCATTGACGATACTGACGAAGCCTTCCGGATTGCTGTCAGGGCTCTGCGCAGCCGAAAACCGCTGATTACGGCCAACAAGAAAATGCTGGCCACACACCTGGCAGAGTTGCTGGCCCTTCAACACGAAACACAGACTCCTTTATTTTATGAAGCTTCAGTCTGCGGCGCCATTCCCATTTTGAGAACACTCGATGATCATTTCAGCACAGACCGCATACGCAGCATTGAAGGAGTGTTTAACGGTACTACCAATTATATTCTAACCAAACAGCGATCCGATAACTTGACGTATGTTGAAGCGCTCCGGCAAGCCCAGGAACTCGGGTTTGCTGAAAGTGATCCGACAAGCGACGTAGAGGGGTATGATGCGCTTTACAAAACAATTATTCTGGCCAGACACAGCTATG
>JANNSM010000280.1:0-4540 GCA_031402635.1 Bacteroidota bacterium
CGGAAAATCCATAGTATCAGTATTCCACTCCTCTGCCTATCCTGTTTTCGCATTTAACAAATGCCCTTCGCTATAAGCGAAATACGCTTCCCGATAGTTCAAGCGTTGCCGGGAACTACGTTGCTTCAGCGAAGAAGGACCCATACCGGGACGAAAACCGGTTGTGGCAGTCTGCTCCGGCCACAAATTCTGCGGATGATCCAGCCAAAAAGGATTTTCTCGGCGGAAGGGGCGCCGATCTCAACACGGCCAATAGTCTCCACAAACAGCAGGTTGTCCGGGAAGAAGAAGACGGAATTGATGAATTTCCGGAGGAGCAGGTTCAGACAGATTTTATCGCCGAGCATTCCCGGAAAATAGTAAACGAGGTGAAAAGCCCGGATGTTGAGATAGAGCTGTCCGCCAATCCTTATCAGGGATGTGAGCACGGTTGCGCCTATTGCTGTGCAAGACCTACCCGTACTTACCGGGGTTTCAGTGCGGGCTTGGATTTTGAGCGCAAAATTTTGTTCAAAGAAGACGCGGTCATCAAAGTCCTTCATCAGATTTGCGAAACCAACGGAGGAAAACTTGGTGATAGCCGATTCGGCACCCGGATGAAGGGCGAAGGAGCCCTTGTGGCCAGTATTGTCAGTTTGTTGCGCCAGACGAGGAAACGATATTTTGGAGAAAGCAGGTTATCTGCCCTGAACTGCGATGCTTTCATTAGACTCCACACCAAACAACTCGGTTTGTTTTAAGATCTGCGGCTAACGGTTACCGGAAAGGCCTATTACTTTTGAGTGTTGTGTTTCGACAATTGCTGTTAACCCATATTCCGCTGCTTCAAGATCTGAGGCACTATGACCGGCCGTCTTTTAAAAGCGACCTGCAAGCTGGGTTTACGGTTAGTGTCGTGCTGATTCCACAGGCGATGGCCTATGCCATGCTTGCAGGGCTTCCTCCGGTTTATGGTTTGTATGCGGCAGTTTTTCCGCTCCTGATCTACGCGTTACTTGGGAGTTCCCGGCATTTGTCCATCGGACCGGCTGCATTGTTGTCTCTGCTCATCGCAGCCGGTGTGGGCAGGATGGCTGAACCCGGATCACCTGCTTATATCCAGTGGGCTTTGGCACTTGCCTTGGGGGTTGGGATCCTTCAATTTTTTCTTGGAGTATTCCGACTCGGATTTCTGGTCAATTTTCTGTCAAATCCGGTTATTTCCGGATTTACCTCCGCTTCTGCGGTGATGATTATTCTGGGCCAGGCTAAGTCGCTTATGGGAATTGAACTCGGCCCACAACGCCACTTCCCGGATATGGTTACCAGCCTGGTTCGTTCAGCACATGCCTCTGACCTACTTACCATTGCCGTAGGGCTAAGTACATTCGTCGGTTTGGCGATTTTGCGCCATTATAAACCCAGGTGGCCTGGTGCTCTTTTCGCCATTGTTTATGGAATCCTGCTTACCGAATGGCTGAAGCTTGACGAGCGTGGGCTTGCTGTATTAGGGAAAGTGCCAGGAGGACTTCCGGTGCCCTCCCTGCCTATAGTACCGTTGCGGGAATCCCTTGAATTATTGCCCAGCGTGCTCAGCCTTTCGCTGATGGGATTTGTGATTTCTATTGCGGTGGCCCGTTCCATTCCATCGGAAAAAAGAAAATTTCGCCTGAATCCCAACCAGGAGCTTATTGCCCAGGGAACGGCCAATTTCCTGGGTTCGTTTCTGCAGTGTTTTCCCGTTGCAGGCAGTTTTGCCCGAACGGCTGTGAATGTGCAAGCCGGTGCCCAAACGGGTATGGCTTCGGTGATGACCGGACTGTTGGTTTTGATGACCGTCCTGCTGCTGACCCCTCTTTTACAGGCACTTCCTCTTGCGGTGCTCGGAGCCATTATTGTGATCGCCGTAGCCGAATTGTTTCAATGGAGAACAGCCCTTCACTTATACCGGACGGATCGCCGCGACCTGCTCATGCTTGCCACCACCTTTTTGACCACCCTTTTGTTGGGCATGGAAACCGGGATTGTCACCGGTGTGGCCTTGTCGCTTTCTGCGGTTCTCTATTCAAGCTCCCGCCCGCATTATGCCGTGCTTGGCCGGCTTCCGGGCACAACCATTTATAAAAATATTGAACGGTTCCCGGAAGCGGACAAAGAAGAAGGTGTCGTAATTATTCGGCCGGATGCCCGCCTGTATTTCGGTAACCAGGAATATGTTCGGGACCTGATTGAGAACGAAGTTTACTCACGCCCTGGAACCGAATTAGTCATCGTTGACGGAGTCGCTGTAACGGATATTGATTCAACGGCGGTGGAAATGATCCGGATGTTGCAACAAGATTTTGAACAGGAGGGTATTCGATTGCGTTTTATCGGGCTAATCGGACCGGTGCGGGATGTGCTTCAGCTCAATGGGTTGCAATCGGTGATTGGTTCCAACCATGTTTATACCAGGATACACGATTTGGTGGTTCAATTCCGTGCAGAAAGTGAAGATGGCGAAGATCCCCGAAAAATAACCGCCAGCCCAAAATGAGGAGGCGGATCTTCCGAAGATGAAGATTAAACGCTGAGCATCGGATCCGGTATCATGGCGGTTTCCTAGTTTAGCATCATGGAACACGAACTGCCCGAGTTATTGGGCAAACTCGGATTAGCATCCAGATCTCTGCTCTGTGCCCTGATCTGTGCTTTTCAGGCGGCTCTCTTTCTCCAATCCGGACTGGATAAACTGACGGATTACCGGGCAAACTTGTCCTGGCTGAAGGATCACTTCGCCCGGTCACCGTTAGCTGGTACGGTAGGTCTTTTACTTCCGGTTATCACCATCACCGAAACCGCGGCAGGATTGTTTTCCGCTTTTGGTGCAGTTCAACTGCTTACCGTGAAGGGAACGGCTTGGGCTTACTATGGATTGTTGCTGGCTGCCATTTCCCTGCTCATGCTTTTTCTGGGCCAGCGACTGGCGAAGGATTATGCCGGTGCGGCTTCGCTGGTGCCATATTTCCTGCTGGTTGCATTCGGGTTATTTCTCCTGGGATGATCGCTGGGTTTGATGATTCCTTCAACCGGAAAAGACAGTAGAACGGGCTTTTTGGCAATCGGATGAACAGCGGAATTCGACGTAACTTCCGGGCTCTTTCTACCCCCGGTCTGACTCCGGTTTGTCTTTCTAAATCTGCAATTCCCAATGGCTAATCAAGCCTATATCTATGATGCTGTCCGCACACCGCGAGGCAAAGGCAAAAAAGACGGTTCGCTGTACGAAGTGCAACCCGTGGATTTGCTGAGAACCCTCTTTGTGGCATTGAAGGAGCGCAACGCCCTGGATACTTCCCAGGTTGATGATGTTGTGCTCGGTTGCGTAACTCCGGTTATGGAACAGGGTGGAAATATTGCAAGAACGGCCTCGCTCTATGCAGGCTGGGATCTGGATGTTCCCGGCATGCAGATCAACCGGTTTTGCGCTTCCGGACTGGAAACGGTCAACCTCGCTGCGGCCAAGGTCCGTTCGGGTTGGGAGCACCTGGTTGTTGCCGGCGGTGTAGAGTCTATGTCCCGTCTTCCCATGGGGGCTGATGGTGGTGCAATGTACGCGGATCCCAATGTAAATGCAGCGCTTGGTTTTGTTCCCCAGGGAATTGGCGCCGATCTCATTGCCACCCTCGAAGGATTCAGCCGGCGAGATGTTGATGAATTTGGAGCCCGGTCCCAGAACCTTGCGTCTGCGGCATCCTCAACGGGCCGGTTCAAAAGTTTGCAGACCGTTCGGGACCTCAACGGCTTGACCTTGCTGGACCGAGACGAAACCATTCGCCCCGGAACCACGGCAGAATCTCTCGGTTCCCTGAATTCGGCTTTTGCCATCATGGGCGAAATGGGTGGCTTTGATGCCGTGGCCATGATGCGTTATCCTACGGTTGAAAAAATTGACCACGTGCACACCGCCGGAAATTCATCCGGCATTGTTGACGGAGCAGCGCTGGTACTCATCGGGTCTGCGGAGAAAGGAAAAGAGCTCGGGTTAAAACCCCGTGCAGTTATCCGGGCAGCCGCGCTTGTGGGCACGGAGCCTACCATCATGCTGACCGGTCCGGCACCGGCAACCCGCAAAGCGCTAAAGATCGCCGGTATGAATGTCAATGACATTGATTTGTTCGAAGTCAACGAAGCCTTTTCAGCCGTTGTGTTAAAATTCATGCGTGAAATGGGCCTTGACAACCCCGACCGAATTAACGTAAACGGTGGCTCTATTGCCATGGGACATCCCTTGGGTGCAACAGGCGCGGTGTTGCTGGGTACCCTGTTAGACGAATTGGAACGACGCGACAAACAAACCGGTTTGGTGACTCTTTGCGTTGGAGGCGGCATGGGCATCGCCACAATCATCGAGCGGGTCTGATTGGCGAAATACTTAATAGACTTAGAATCGCTTACCCTTTGATGGAATCAGTAAAAACGACGGTGGAGACTTTTTCTTTTGATTTGGGCCAGGACGGAATAGCCTTAGTCACCATGGACATGCAGGGCCGTTCTGCAAACGTGATTAACAATGCCTTTG
>JANNSM010000281.1:0-4801 GCA_031402635.1 Bacteroidota bacterium
GATTGCCGGTGATACTTTTCAGGCATCCATTACCAGTGATGAAGTAGAACGCGGAAGACCCTATCCGGATATGATCCGCGAAATCATGGCCTACCTGGATATTGATGACCCGGCGAATACGGCCAAAATCGGGGACACACCTGTTGATTTGGAAGAAGGATTCCGGGCTGGATGCGGATTCAATATCGGGATAACCACGGGCAGCTTTACCAGCGAAATGCTGTTTAAGTTTCCTCATACCCATATCATCTCAAACCTTGCGGAAGCAGCCCCCATTCTTTTGGGGAGCAATAATTCCTGAGGGTCTTGCTGGAAGGTGTTAGAAGCCATCTGAAAAAAGTTTTTTCAGGTAAATGTTCATGATTGCAATCATTATCCAAGCTTAAACATGGTGAGATGGTAATCAAACCGGGCCACGCAGCGCCTCCAATTTTGTAACCAGGCAAAAGTCCGTTCAACTTTCCATCCTCTTTTTTAGCGCCACTTTTACAGCGCTTCGAAGTTCTTCCGTCTAAAACGGTATAAAAAAGGCGCGGCTTGCGCCGCGCCAAAGGGTCAAATTGTTAAAGAGTCAATGGCACATTAATCCCGAAGACAACGAACTGAGGAACCGGCTCGCTTTTTGTCGAAGTAGAGGCCTGCAACGCCGTCGTCGTAGGACAATATACGACCTAAGGCAGAGTTGGGGAAGATGGGTGACTCTGTAGAACTCCACCAAATACCGTTGAGCTCTTGTGCGCCGTAGAAACCAACATTGGCGCGGCCTCCGCCCGGAAGCCCAATAAAACCACTGCTGTTTGTTGCAGCTCTATTGGGTGCTAACCACAAGCCGGTCCCTGTAGATAGCGTTCCTACACTCTTCATCTTTCCACCTGCAACGTCCCCTCCACCCAAGTAGTCTGTTAGTGCTGTCCACTCTTCGTCACTGGGAATATGCGTTCCTTCCGGACATAATCCACGGGAATCAGCCACGGCAAACCAGTTATACAACAATCCATAAAGAAACTTATTTGCTGGGTTATTGTCATAAACCGCAAAAGCACCGCTGGTGGTTGTACTCCAATCGAGGCCGCTCAAACCCGTCGGGATCGCATCTCCGTTGAGGTAGTGCTCTACCTTCAGGTTTGTATTCATCCAGCACTGATCACCAATCTCAACCATGTTGTACGTGTTGCCGTCTATATCCGTTACGGCTCCACATAACAGGACAAATGGAAATGGAGGATAAAATGTTGAAGGTTCAGAAAACCGGGTTGATTCAAAAAACGGTGGACCTGTTAAAGTAAAGCAGGCTGCCAGCACTCTCCAGGTATATGGACCAGGCCCAACGACATATTGGTAAGGCACTAAATAGCGGTCAAGGTCTGCTGGTCCCACAATCACGCGATCAAAAGGACCAGCACTCGCGCTTTCAATCCTAATTTTCACCCCATCGCTCCCTGGCACGGCATCCCATTGCAGCAAAACCCCGCCACCCGGCACGGGAATGGATTCCGTCAATCCGGTTGGGCGAAAATCAGGGTCGCATTGAGCCTGCAAATTCCAACCGAGTCCGGTTGAAATAAGTAAAAAGATGAAGAGTTTAGGTGCGCTCATTTTTAATGCTTTTAGTTTGGTTAGAAAAAATTCTAACCCAATTTATCACGATTTAGCGATGTTTTTGCATACATCATATGGGCTGATATAGTACGATAGGCAGATATGGCTTCTAGTTCTTCGACTGCAAATTCGAACGCAACAAAAAATATCGCGCAGCAAACAACAGCCCAATGGAACCCAATATTCCCAGGGCCAGGCTGACCCGTTCCAGGGTAAGCGCGTAATTCAATTCCGGAATCTGACCGTTGAAGGCCACCAACACCACCGAAGCCGCATAGCCAAAAGCATCGGCGAGGTAGATCAGAAACCCCGCGTTGGCGGGCTTGCGCACGTAGGCGATCAACCGGTCAAACAAGATGGCGTTGTAGGGAATATACGCAAGGTATGAGCCGATCCCCAGGGAAAGCATCCAGACATAATCGCTGATCATTCCCGCCCGGAAAGCCAGCGTGGCCGCACCGCAGGTCAACACTCCGACAAGAATGGCAAGTAGATTGGTTTGAAGCGCACTTCGGTTGCTTTTCAGCAGAACAGTCGGGGCGAGGATGAGTAAAACGCCTACGGCAACCGGTATTTCCGTGCGGGAAAATGCGGGAATATCGGCCGGCAGGCGCAGATCGGCCCAGATATCCGCCATAAAATCATCGCGAAACGTCCGGTAAGACGACAAGAGCATGTACACGAGAACCAGCGACCAAACTCCCGCGCGGTAACGGTGAAGAAAACCCCGGCGGTCTGAAGAAGTCATCGCGGGCCGAAAGCTGCGCTGCTGGATATCACTCGCATCGGGTTCGGGAAGAAAATCAAGCGCGAGGGCCAAAACGATCATCGGAATAAAGAATAGAGCACCTGTTGTAAAAGGCATCCACATCTCGCTGATTCCTTTGTCCATCAACCAAACGCCAATGTCCTTGACCACGCCACCCGACAGAACAAAACTGGCACAAAGACCAAGACCGAGCAGTTCGGTATTTCTCCTCCCTTCGAGGTAACTGAAAACTATGCCCCAGATCATACCGAGTGCCATTCCGTTGCCAATCATGGCAATAAATGCCGCCTCCGGCGGCAACAGGGCAAAGGCGAGCAAGGCAACCCAGGAAAGGGAGATCAAGCCAATTACTGACCTGGCTCTCCGGCTTTTGTTCTGGGATGAAATGATGCGAATTCCCAAAAATTTGGAAATTGCGTAGCCACAGATCTGGGCTAAAACAAGGGTTTCTTTATAACTAAAACCCAACAATTCCGGATAACCAATAAACTCCGCAGCCGTGTATGGCTTGCGGAATGCATACATGCAACTGTAAAGCAGAAATGCGCTAAGGGTAGCGAAGAGCGCAAAAAATGCGCCCTGCCTGTTAGCAAGTCGTTTTTCAAGATACCGGCGCATGCTGCGGAGCTGAAAATAGCCCTTGTTTACGCCAGCGGACGAATGACTTGCATTAAGCTTAGGTTAAATCTCACTCGGCAGCGATCACAAGTCGTCGTCGAAGTCTTCAAAGCTGCGACCTTTCTTAGGGCCCTTTTTCGGAGGAATTGCACTTTTCTTAGGGGTGCCGCGGCGTTCCCAGTCGTTTTTCTTGCGGTCAAGGTCCTTGCCCCTGTTGCCGGTGCGGGCTGGCTTACGGAATTCTCCATCGGAATCCGGGGTCAATGGTGGTGGAAATCCACCGCGCTCTGAACCGCGCTCACCGCCCCGCTCAGGAGCACGGTCAGCACCCGGTCTGAAACCTCCATCACGCCCGTTATCGCGGTCGCCGCCTGGGCGGAAGCCCCCCTCACGTGCGCCCCCGCGGTCGCCGCCTGGCCTGAAGCCTCCTTCGCGGGAATTTCGATTATCAGCACCCGGTCGGGAACTATTTCGGTCAGTGCCCGGTCGGAAGCCTCCTTCGCGGGAGCCACCTTCTCCTCCCTGACGGCTGCCGCTATCACGGTAACCGCCACCGCCGGATGGTGCGCCGGTATTTCGCCGGTCGTCTGCCTCCTTCACGACAATGTTCCGGCCATTAATACTGGCACCATCAAGAGTTTTGATGGCATTGCGGGCGTTTTCCGCATCAGGCATGTCCACGAAACCGAAGCCCCGGGGTTCGCCAGTATCCCGATCCAGGATCACGCTTGCTTTGGTGACCTCGCCAAACTCACTGAAAAGGTTGCGCAGGTCTTCGTCGGTGGTGGAAGAACTTAGCTTCGCCACAAAAATGTTCATCGAATCACGTACGGTTTAATCTATCTGGAACCATACCGGTTAACGTTAAGTGGATCCGAAAAGCGGTAATCCATTAAAACTGGTACGGTGTCTTAGCGTGAGGAAGGTATGCCTGTTTACTGAAGAGAATAAGGAGATGGGAAGGTCTCTAAAGGCTTTTTCAATAGGACTTGTTTATCGATTTTGCTGTTGCGTATTCTGACGATTCTTCTTAGGATTCCTCTTAGGATTTTATTGACCTGCCTGCTTTTTGATTGTCAAATGTCAGATTCCGGATACTACCGGGATTAGGCATAATCGAACCCAAAGAAAACAGAAATTCCGCCAATCCCCATGCCTCAGGCAAAATTTTAGGTGCTTTTACCGATCATTTTACCCGTATTTGAAAAAAATGTTACGTTGAAAAGGCTGACCAGCACTAATCCAATGCATAGAAATTGAATTGCCGGGAATATGCTTCAATGCCTTTCCGGTGAGGGTAAAGTCAGGCGATGATAGTAACGGGGGTAGTCAATCTTCGTCAGCTTCGGCTTCAAAACCCGGTTTTTGACCGGCATCAACGGCAGCGGAGGCACCACCAGCCTGGGAAAAAGTTGCGGTGAGGCCGGCTATAAGCGCCTTTTTCTCCTCCGCGTTCAGGTTGGCTTCCGGATGAGTGGGCAGGTAAATCGCGGGTGGCATCTCGCCTTCCCGGATTGTTCCAGCGGCTTCTCCCGATTCATCCAGATGCCGGGCAGGCATGGAGATGTTGTAAACCGAACGGCCCTCTTCAACCTCCTGCTGAACCATCCAGGACACCGGGGCAATATGGCTGTACCAGGGCCATACCGTTTCATGACTGTGGCAATCTGCGCAGGCCGCTTTAAAAAGCGCTTCTGTGTTTGGAGAATCCCAGGAAACAGTGGTTGTCACGGGAGGATTCTCATGCTGGCGGCCATAGGGGACAAGTTGAATGACCAGCAATCCCGAAACCAAAAAGATTAAAAAATATTTTAA
>JANNSM010000282.1:0-3107 GCA_031402635.1 Bacteroidota bacterium
GGTTTCCCGTCCGATCTACCGATTCCTGCGGCGGAACAATCGTTGCCACGGGCTTGAAGGCTACGCGAAAATCAATGTCCATGCCGTTGGAGATCCCCCCCTGCACCCCCCCGCTGAAATTGGTGGAGGTAGCGATTCGCCCATCCCGGACTACAAAGGGATCGTTGTGTGCCGAGCCCCTCATCGCCGAGCCGGCAAATCCGGAGCCGTACTCAAAGCCCCGGGTGGCGTTTATGCTCATCATGGCTTTGGCCAGATCGGCGTGAAGTTTATCAAAAACAGGTTCTCCAAGCCCTGGGGGTACGCCGGTGCAAACGGCGCTGATCACCCCGCCGATCGTGTCGCCGTCTTTGCGCACGGCACGGATGAGTTCTTCCATGCGGGCAGCCGTTTCCGGGTCCGGACAGCGAACGGGATTGGTCTCGGTCAGGTTCAGGTTGAGTTCCGAATAAGGGAGTTCAAGGCAGATGTCGCCGACGCGGGAAACCCAGGCGCGGCAATAGATTCCGGCGGCCTCGAGGAACATGCGGGCTACAGCGCCTGCAGCTACACGAGCTGCGGTTTCGCGGGCTGAGGACCTTCCCCCGCCCCGAAAATCACGAATACCGTATTTAATCTGGTAGCTGAAGTCCGCATGAGAAGGCCGGTAGGCCTCCGCGATATGGCCGTAGTCTTTGGAACGCTGATCGGCATTGCGAATCAGCAGGGAGATGGGTGTGCCCGTGGTCATCCCGTCAAAAACCCCGGAGAGCACTTCAACCTCGTCGCCTTCTTTGCGCTGGGTCACGATGGCGCTTTGGCCAGGGCGGCGGCGCGCCATTTCCAGGTTGAGCCTTTCCCGGTCAAATGGAATACCGGGCGGACAGCCGTCAATGATTACGCCGAGCGCCGGTCCGTGCGACTCGCCAAATGTTGATATTCTGAAGGCCTGACCAAAGGAATTTCCGGGCATAATCAGCATTAAAGTTAGCACGAACCGGTCATGCACTTAACCCCTGGTTTATGCGTGCTTCCGGGCGTTTTCAAAAGAATATAGGAAGACCGGGTTTACCGAGTTTACCGGGTTTTCAAGGTTTGCAGGGTTTGCAGCAATGGGTCCCTAACTTTGCCCGCAAGGTAATCCCCATGTCGTTGCTGATCAAGCATATTCGCAGCCTCTTGCAGGTTGAAACGGGCGCGGGTCCAGGCAAATCCGAAGTCAGGGGCGCCGAAATGGCCATGCTCCCATCTATCCAGGACGCCTGGTTGTTGACAGAAGGAGAAAAAATAACCGGTTTCGGGCCGATGGAAACCTGTCCGGAGCGGGCAGACCGCGTCATGGACGCAAGAGGCAGGCTGGTTCTGCCAGCCTGGTGCGATTCGCACACCCACCTGATTTACGCCGCAAGCCGTGAAGCAGAATTTGTGGACCGGATCAACGGACTTACCTACGAGCAGATCGCCGGGCGCGGCGGTGGAATCTTGAACAGTGCAAGCAGGTTGCGGTTGACCAGTGAAGCCGATCTGCTGGAGTCCGCCTGGATGCGCCTCGAAGAAATTATCAGAACCGGCACCGGTGCGGTGGAAATAAAAAGCGGGTACGGCCTGGATACGGAAAGTGAAATCAAAATGCTTCGGGTGGCTGCAAGACTCCGGGAAATTAGTCCTGCGGCGGTTAAAATAACTTTCCTGGGTGCTCATGCCATCCCCGTAGAATTCTGGAAGGATCGCTCAGCTTACCTTCGACTGATCACCGATGAGATGATTCCCCGGGTTGCCGCCGAAGGACTCGCCGACTATGTGGATGTATTTTGTGACCGCGGATTTTTTACCGTTGAAGAGACCGATCGCATCCTGGAAACCGGCGCCCGGTTTGGCTTAAAAGCCAAGATCCACGCAAACGAACTGGATTACTCCGGCGGAATTCAGGTCGGAGTCAGGCATGGCGCTGTTTCCGTTGACCACCTGCAATACACCGGAGAAGCAGAAATCGCAGCCCTGCTTCATTCCGGAACCATGCCAACGCTATTGCCCGGAACGGCTTTTTTCCTCAAAATCCCCTATGCCCCGGCCAGGCAAATGATGGAAGCCGGTCTTCCGTTGGCGCTGGCTTCAGACTACAATCCGGGAAGCAGCCCCTCCGGGCGCATGGCATTTATTGTCTCCCTGGCCTGCATTCAAATGAGTATGACTCCGGAGGAAGCGATCAATGCTGCCACCCTAAACGGCGCAAAAGCCATGGAACTGAGCAACCGGCTGGGCAGCATCGCCATAGGCAAAACCGCTAACCTGATCATTACGCGGCCCATGCCGGGACTGGCTTTTCTGCCTTACGCTTTCGGCACTGATCCTGTTCAAACGGTCATTCTAAAAGGCGTCGTGCAGTAATCTCCGACTTTGATTGAAGGCAATTGGCTGATAATGCTTTTCTTTGCTTCCCTTTTTTTAGGTCGTGTGGCGGCGAAACCGGAACTGCCAAAAAGAAGATTTTGCCGTACATTCCAAATGGAATATCTTGAACGTCCGTTCACTCATTGAAACGCCAGGTCATGCCAAAAAATAAAACCGCCAATTCCGATAAACGGGAAAAAATTGTCAGGGTTTCTTTGCAATTGTTTGCCCGGCATGGCTACGATTCCACCACCATCCGCATGATTGCGGAAGAATCCGGCATCTCCCTCGGTTTACTTTACAATTATTTCCAGGGCAAAGAAGCCGTGTTAAAAGTTATTGTTGATTCTTCGGTCGCTGACATTAAAAAATCGCTGAAGTTCCCGGATGAATTTTCCAGACCGGAGAAAAAGTTTGAATACTTAGTTGAGCAGATTTTTGAGTCCGTTCATAAGAATCTGGCGTTTTATAAAGTCTTTTTCGCCATCCGGATGCAGCCGGCAGTCCAGAAATTTTTGTCCAAGGAGCTCTCATCACTGAACAGCCTGATGCTGAATATCCTGGAAAATATGCTCGCGGAACTCGGCATTTCCAATCACAAACACGAGGCCCAACTACTGCACGCTTGTATTGACGGCTGCAGCAATCACTATGTGTTGCACAGCCGCACCTACCCGGTGGAAGAAATGAAAAAGGCTATCCTGAAGCGTTACAAAATCTGAACAAATGTTCAGATT
>JANNSM010000283.1:0-1564 GCA_031402635.1 Bacteroidota bacterium
GCAGTGTCCCGGTCGGCAACAGCTACATTCATCAGGTAGATACCGGGTGCAACACTCTGGGTGCGGAAATCGGATTCATTGAAGATGGAAATGCCCGAATTGGTGCCCAGGTAAAGGCTTCCCCGCAAGGCCAGCAGGGCATTGATCTCATTGGAAAGCAGCCCGTCTTTGGTGTCATAGGTTTCGTAAACCAGGTCGCGGCGTTCAACATCGCGGATCTGGAGGCGCGCAATTCCCCGGTTGGTGGCCACCCACAACGTGTTCTCATCCAGGGCATACAAATCGCTGCATATATTGCTGGGTAAACCGGAGAGTGCGTCAATTTGCCAGCGCAAGCCGTCATCGCGGATGAGCAACAGGCCGTCTCCACGGGTTGAAACGGCGAGGCATCCTGCCACAAAAGCGAGATCGGATATGGTAGCGGCCAACAGGCCTTCGGAAACCACAGGACGAGAGGTTTCGAAGCCGTCAAACCGGAACAATCCCTGTTCGTTGGCATACCAGCAACCCCCTGTCGGCCGGGGTGCAATCCGAAGGGCAGGGCGGTCGGCAATAATGCAACTCCTTTCGATTTGCCCTGCTGAATCCATCAGCGCCATTGCGGCAAATGCCTTCGGATCAAAGCGATACAGCCTTTCGTCAGTGCCCACGTAAATGGAACCGTCAGTATCAGCGGCCAGCGAGCGGATATTTTTCAGCGGACCAAAGCGTTCCAGAAAACGATACCGGCTGCGAAAAAGACCATCCTTTGACCCGGCGAGCATGCTGCCATCCGGCGCTTCCAGAAGGCACACTACGGGACTGTTGCCGGCACGCCCGAGCACCGGGTTGCCTACCCCTCCAATACCGGCGAAATTCAGAACCTCTACCTGCCCGAATCGCATCCCGAACCAGATATTTTGATTTCCCTCGCCGGCAACGGACAACACCACATTGTCAACCAGTCCTGTTGAGCTGGTCAGGTTGCGCACGAAGGAGGCATTGCCGGGTAAAAACGCGGCACCATCTTCGCCTGTGGCAAACCAGATATTGCCCTCCCGGTCCTGGAGCATAGCCTCAACCTGGCGCTCCGGTGAAGCGCATTTGACCGGGTACAGCATCTGGCCGTCTTGTGCTGCATGATCTGGCCAGTACCAGCAAGAGAGGGCCGATTGCCCTCCGGCAATCCACAGGCGGTCGTTTTTGTCCAGCAGGAGGGAGCGCCAGTGGAGTGGGTCACCAGGAACCTGGAAACCGGGAAGGATCAACCGTTGCCGCGCCCCGGGTTCCATCAAAACAAGCCCGGCATCGCTGGTGTAAAGCATTCTGCCTTTCCGGTCGCGTACCGCCAGAAAATGCTCCGGGTCGCTTGTGGGATAATCCAGGGGATGAACAATCGCCTGATTGCCCTGAACATCCACGAGTGCTCCGCGGCCGCCCATTCGGTCATAAACCCAGCAGTATCCGGCACCGGCAACTACCGGAATGGGGTGGTCCCAACGGTTGCCGGGCGGCGCGATTACCGGTCTGAAAGTGCCTTCCCGGTTTCTGAAAAGGTTGTCGGAAGTTCCCGCCAGCAGGTTGC
>JANNSM010000284.1:0-1962 GCA_031402635.1 Bacteroidota bacterium
TTTCCGGTGGTTGCCCCCGTCGTTGATGCGGTTGGGTAGCGTGTACAAACTGTATTTACTGGCGATGACCAATTCATCGCGGCGGCCGCTCTCCCGCACAAACTCCCCGAGAAAGCGTTCACTGGTGCCTTCGGTGTATCGGTTGGCCGTGTCCAGGAAATTTCCACCGGCATTCAGAAACGTATTGAAAACATTCCGGCTTTCTTCTTTATCCGCACCGTAGCCCCATTCCTGGCCAAAACCCATGGTACCGAGGCAAATTTCCGAAACCCGCAGTCCGCTGCGGCCCAGTTTCTGGTAATGCATGCGCCAAAAATACCGGCAAAAACCGGGTGACCGTGCAGCGAGGGTCAAAAAGCAAAGTGTGCCGCAAAATCACCCAGCTCCTCGTCGAAGGTTTTTCGGGACAGGGGTAGTGTTTTGGTCAGCGTGCAGGGCAGTTCAACCCGCAGGCTTTTCATCTCCAGGTGCTGGTTGAGCGTGTGCATTTCCAAACCCGGATAGCGACGGGCTACCGCTTCGGCGATTTCCCGGACGGTGAAGTTGTGTTCAACGGCATTGTATGTTCCCGGAGCGATATCTCCCGCGATGATTTCGCTGAGCAGCCCGGCGAGTTTGTCAACGTGAATAAAGGGCCGGGCCTGTTCACCATTGCCGTGCAGCGTAATTCGCCCCTGAAAATGCGCCTCAAAAACAAAGCGGTTCACCACGGCATCAAGCCGCATGGCGGGATTGTAACCGTAAACATTACCCGCGCGGATGGTATAGGTCTGGCAGGCATCCGGTAAACGGACCAGTTGCTCTTCGCCCCGCAACTTGGCATGGCCATAAAAAGAATCGGGATGGGTCGGGGTTTGTTCCGTTACCGGTTGGTCATGGTTGCCGTAAACGGATACGCTGCTCAGGTAGATAAAACGCTGCACCGCCTGTGCTTCGCGAATAGCCTGCACCAATTGGGCAGTGCCCCAGTGATTGACCTGATCGAAGAAATGCGCTTCGTTGTCAGCAAAGGGGGTCGTGACTTTTGCGGCCAGGTGTATTACGGCATCGGCACCGGCTGCGGCCCGGGTCAGCGTGCGTCCATCCAACAGTTCGCCGGGGATGAAACGGATATGCGTTCCTTCGACTTTAGGTCCGCTGAACAGCGAATAGTTTTTGCGGGAGAGGTTGTCGTAGATGGCGATTTCCCGGATACCCACGACCGTTTGCAACAGCCGTTGAATGAGCGAATAGCCAACGTAACCTGCACCTCCGGTGATCAGAATTTTCATGGTTTGGCGATCAGGTCCGTGTGCAACCCGCATTCTGTCTTTTTGAGCCCGGCCCAGCGACCGGACCGATCCGCAGCTTCCGTATTTTGATGATCCTCCTGGCCAAGCCAGCGCGCGGTGCAGGGTTCGCAGCCAACACTCAAATATCCTTTTGCCTCCAGCGGATGCTCGGGCAGATGGTATATTTTCCGGTATTCCCAAATCATTTTCGAAGTCCAGTCCAGCATCGGGTGCCATCGCAGAGAACCGTGCGGTCCCGGGGCTTCTTCGCCCAATTGTTTGCGGTGGCTGTTCTGGTCCCGCCGCAGCCCGGAGATCCAAACGTCATATCGGGGAAGGACGGTTTCCATCGGGAGGGTTTTGTTCAGGTAGCAGCAGTGGTCGGGATCGGATGCAAACAGCAATTGACCGGCAGCATCGCGCTGCCCGAGTTTACCTACCGGCGAACGGAGATCCATGACGGTAATGCCCAACCGTTGCGGAATTTGCTCCCGGAAAGCCAGAGTTTCCGGAAAGTGGAAACCGGTGTCGAGGAAGTAAACGGGCGTTTCCGGCGCAAAGCGACCGAGCAGGTGAAGCATCGGCAGCGAATGGGTTTGAAAAGAGGAGGACGCAAAAAGCCGTTTCCCGCTATTGCGGTATTGACTCAGTTTGCCTTCAAAGTGTTCGGTGGCGGCTGCGAGTTGGTCGG
>JANNSM010000285.1:0-14172 GCA_031402635.1 Bacteroidota bacterium
GTTCCCTTTCTGGATTTAAAAGCCAACGCCAACACCGTTAAAGACGAAGTGATGGCCCAATGGCAGGATGTTTTGGAAAACACCGGCTATGTTCTAGGTCCAAAGGTTGCGGCTTTTGAAGCGGCCTTTGCCAAAGCTCACGATGTAAAGTACTGCTATGGCGTCAGTACCGGCACCGACGGAAACCACCTCTGCAGCCTCGCGCTGAACATTGGTCCCGGTGACGAGCTGATCGTACCGGCCAATACGTTTATCGCGACGGCCTGGGGAGCCACCCTGGTCAACGCAAACCCGGTTTTTGTGGACTGTGAGCCCGACAGCTACAACATAGACCCCGCCGCCATCGAAGCCGCAATTACCCCGCGCACCAAAGCCATCGCGGTCGTGCACCTTTATGGCCAGCCTGCCGACATGGACCCCATCCTGGCTATTTGCAAAAAGCACGGTATCGGTCTGATTGAAGACTGCGCACAGTCTCACCTGGCGGAATACAAGGGCAAAAAAGTCGGGGGAATTGGCGACATCGCTTCCTTCAGCTTTTACCCCGGTAAAAACCTGGGCACCTGGGGCGAGGGCGGTGCCGTAACCACCAACAACGAAAGTCTTGGCCGCTTTGTGGACATGTTCCGCAACCAGGGCCAGGAAAAGAAATACTACCACAAAGTTTACGGCCATAACTATCGCCTCGAAGGCCTGATGGGTGCGGTGCTGCTGGTCAAAATGAAATACATTGCCGCCTGGACGGAGGCCCGCCGCAAGGTGGCCTCCTACTATGATGCGCAGTTGTCCGGCATTGACGGGTTGACCCTTCCCAAGCCCATGCCTTATGCCAAACACGTTTACCATTTGTATGTGGTGCAGGTGCCCGACCGAGACAAGATGAGCGCTTACCTCACCGAGCACGGCGTTGGAAACGGGCTGCACTACCCCATCCCAAATCACCTTCAGGAGTGCTTTGCCCATCTGGGCTACAAGAAGGGACAGTTCCCCGTATCCGAGCAACTCGGTTCGCACTGTCTTTCCCTTCCGATTTTCCCGGAAATGACGGAGGAACAAATGGCCTACGTGGTCAAGACGGTCCGGAGCTATTTTGGCGCCTGACCGAAGCGGTTCTCCAACGGCGGTTTCCGCCTTATCCTAAATTATCGCCCGCAGGCCGGGATTGAACGAATGGCAAGCATGAACTTAGGGATTATCGGTCTTGGATACTGGGGGCCGAATATTGTTCGAAATGCGCTCGCCGTGAGCAGCATTGATCGCGTGGTAGCCTGCGATATTGACGAATCACAACTGGCCAAAATCAAGGAAAAGCATCCCCAGGCGGAAACCACCAATTCGGTGGACAAGTTGCTTGCCGACGACAACATTGACGGGGTGGTGGTGGTGCTTCCGGTGGGTTTGCACCATCCCATGGCTATGAAAGCCATCGCTGCGGGCAAGCATGTCGTGCTGGAAAAACCCTTCACCAGCACGGTGAACCAGGGGCTGGAAGTGCTCGAAGCCGCCGATAAAAAAGGAGTGGTGACCATGGTGGACCACACCTTTCTTTATACGGGGGCTGTCCGCAGGATCCGGCAACTGGCTCAGGAAGGTGTGCTTGGCAATATCTTTTTCTATGATTCGGCCCGAACTAATCTGGGCCTGTTTCAGCGGGACTGCAACGTGATCTGGGACCTGGCGCCACACGATTTCTCCATCATGAATCACGTGATCGGCAAACGCCCGGTCAGCGTTCAGGCCATGGGCGGAGACCACAGTGGAAGGGGTTTTGTCGATGTGGCTTATGTGCACGTTGACTTTGGCGACAACACCATCGCCCACTTTCAGGTGAGCTGGCTTTCTCCGATTAAAGAAAGACAGACGGTCATCGGCGGTGATAAAAAGATGGTGGTCTGGGATGACAACAATACCGCCGAACGCGTCAAGGTTTACGACAAAGGATTTAGTGTTTCGGACGAGTCGGGCAAACATCCGGTTTTTCAATACCGCAACGGTGAATATGAAGTCGCCGCTGTGGAGCAAACCGAAGCGCTTGCCCTGATGCTGGACGAATTCGCGGCATCCATCCGGGAAAAACGCCAGCCGCTGACCAGCGGCGCAGACGGCGTTGATGTGGTGCGCATTCTCGAAGCCTGTGACCGCTCGCTCGCTCAGGGCGGCGCGGCCATTTCGATATAAATTTTCTGCCGGAATTGCTGACCGGCAGAACAGATTAGGGATAGTTCCAGCAGCCGAAAAAATGGCGATCCAACCGATACCCAAAACTCAACACGAAACCCGGCGCGAAACTACGCGCACGCCGTTGCCCGCCCCGGGGCACCCGGACCGGTTGACGTTTATTGTGGGAAATTCGCGAAGCGGAACCACGATGATGATGCGCATCATCAACAATCATCCGCAGCTCCACGCGCTGAGTGAATTTCACTTTTTTGAGCAACTCTGGTCTCCGGCTGACAAGAACAAAGCCATTGATCGGGAAACTGCCAACAGGCTCGCCGACCGTTTATTGCATGTTTCCCGCGAAGGCTATCTGACCCGGTACAAAGCTGGCAAGTACCAGCGGGAGGCTGATCAGTTAATCAAAAACGAATTTGCGACCGCTGCCGGCAAGCCAATCTTCGGTCAGGATGTTTTCCGGGCTGTCGCATTTTTGGAAACCCGCGATGCCGGCAAACTGATTCCTTGCGAGAAAACTCCGCAGAACGTTTTTTACATCGGTGAGATTCTGGAATTGTATCCGCACGCCAGAATTTTGAATATGGTGCGCGACCCGCGCGGTGTGCTTCTTTCGCAAAAGCGAAAGTGGAAGCGCCGCAAAATGGGAGCGCACTTTATCACCTGGCGGGAAGCCACCCGGCTTCGCATCAACTATCACCCGATCACGATTTCCCGACTGTGGAATTCGTCCATCGGTGCTTCGCTTAAGTTTCTCGGACACCCACAGGTGATGACGGTGCATTTTGAAGATATCATCGAGGATAGCGAAAACACTATCCGTAAGATTTGTTCTTTTTTCGAAGTGGATTTTTACCCGGAAATGCTGGCGGTACCTCACCTTGGCTCGTCCAACGAAGTGGATGATCCCACCAAAACCGGAATCAAAAAAGAGCGGGCAGGCAATTGGCGAAAAGGTGGGCTGAATGACGCGGAAGTGTGGTTTTGCCAGCGGATTACCGGCAAGTACATGGACCCGATGGAATACGACCGGGTTGAGGTGAAACCCAACCCTTTTGCTATTGCCGGCTACTATCTTTCCTTCCCGTTCAAGATTGCACTGGCCATTCTGGTCAACCTGGGGCGGATGAAAAATATTGTTGATACCATAAAACGACGTATGGTCGGTTAACCTATGGCCCAGCGTAAAAAGATCCTTTTGTTGACTATTCACCTGCCCTATCCCACCAACTATGGGGCGAGTTTATTCAACACATTTCGCCTGGCCAGGTATTTGAATGAGAAACACGATTTGTTTTTCGCCACATTCCTGAAATGGGGCTCGGAGAAGTACGAGCAGGATTTTCTGAAGGCTTCCGGGATTAAAAACTATTATTTCGAAAAACTTGACGTGCCCCGCACGCCGATGAACCTGGTTCGCAGTTATATCAAGGGCCAGACGCTGAATATGTTTCGCAGTTATTCAAAAACTTTCGCAGACAAAATCGCATCCATTGCCGGGCAGTTTGACATCATTTTGGTGGATCACTACGAAGCCTATCAATATATCCCCGAGTCTTTTAAAGGCAAACGCATCCTGCGGGTTCACAATGCCGAGTATATCATGTGGGAGCGATACGCCGACATTGAAACCAACCTGCTCAAAAAGCTGGCGGTGCGCACGGAGGCCCGGCGGATTAAGGCTGCAGAAAAGCGGTTCTGTGCGGATGCTCAGGTGGTTTTAGGCGCCGAGAATGACAACCGCAACCTTGAGCCTGATGAAGCCAAAAGGAAAGGAAAGTATGTCGAATGGCTTCATCTGGGAGACGACAATCAGGTCAATCTTTCGGTCCCGGCGTTTTCTTCACTGGAGGATAATCTTATTTATGTAGGCACCCTGACCTGGGAGCCTAATATTGACGGCCTGGTCTGGTTTGTCAAAGAAGGATGGAACAAATTGCGCGCGCGTCATCCCGACCTCAAACTCTATATCATCGGTAAGGATCCTGACGAGCGGATCACCAATCTCGCCCGCGATTATCCCGGCGTGATCGTGACCGGTTTTGTTGAAGATCTGGAGGACTATTTTCCCAAATGCAAAATCAATGTAATTCCGCTTCGTTTCGGGAGCGGCATCAAAGTCAAAACGATCAACGGACTGTGCCGGGGAATTCCGGTGGTGAGCACCAATATCGGCACCGAGGGTCTTGGACTTGCCGACGGACACGCGTGTTACATCGCCGATGATATTGATGGGTTCTGCGACTACATTTCGCTTTTGCTGAAGGACGAAATGGCGTGGCAGCGTGTGAGCTACAACGCCCGGGTGGTAGCCCGGGAACGCTTCACGTGGGACGCCCTGTTCCGTATTCTGGATTCTGTTTTGTGAACTGCATCATTTTCGACCGTTTTCTATCGATTAACCTTTTTACCAAACCATGAGCATTCTGATAACCGGCGCCGGCGGTATGGTGGGAAGCCATATGATTGACCGCTTTGTTGCCCAAGGCAAAGGCAAGGAAACCATGGGTACTTTTTATAAGCCCACTATAGACTTGAATGATATCCGAAACACGGTTGCCTTGAAAGAATGCGATGTGCGCTATCTGGGCCGGGTTTTGGAAATCGTTGAAGAGCGAAAACCCACCAGAATTTTTCACCTGGCCGCGCAGAGTTACCCCACGGTGAGCTGGGAGCGCCCCCAGGAGACCATGGAAATCAACGCCACGGGGACCATCAACGTGTTTGAAGCGATTAAAGCCGTTCGCCGCACGGACCCGGGGTACAATCCGGTGGTGGTGGTTGCCTGTTCCAGCGCGGAATACGGCGCTTCCCTCACTCCCGAAAACACGCCGGTGGTTGAAGACACGGCGTTGCTTCCCCTGCATCCCTACGGAGTGAGCAAAGTCGCGCAGGATTTGCTGAGTTTTCAATATTGGAAATCCGATGGAATTCGCTGTATCCGGGCGCGCATTTTCAACACCACGGGACCCCGCAAGGTCAACGATGTCACGGCTGACTTTACCATGCGGGCCGTGCTGCTCGAGAAGGGCAGAGGTGCCGCGCTGGAAGTGGGCAACCTCGAAACCCGGCGCGCCATCACCGATGTTCGCGACCTGGTGACCGCGCTGATTCTCCTTTCGGAGAAAGGCCGTTGGGGCGAAGTCTATAACATCAGTGGCGAGCGCGTTTACCGCATTGC
Source organism: Bacteroidota bacterium (assembly GCA_031402635.1). Taxonomy (GTDB): domain Bacteria; phylum Bacteroidota; class Bacteroidia; order Chitinophagales; family BACL12; genus WGOA01. The sequence continues at coordinate 5,357 of JANNSM010000285.1, forward strand.
CGACCTCATTCCCATGATCGAGGCCGAAATCGGGCGCAAACTGGAAGTTCAGGTAAACCCGAAATTTCTGCGTCCTACGGATGAACCCATCATCTTTGGCGATTCCAGTCGGTTGAAAGCCGACACCGGCTGGATCCAGCAGTACACGCTGGATCAAACGGTCAAGGACATGATTGCCTACTGGCGAACCAAGTTGTAATCCGGTAACCCGGCAGCCACCGGGAGATTTCCCTTTCGCCCGAAAGCAACACTGGCCGGTTTAACCCGTAAAAACTGACGTATTTTGCAGGCTGGTTAAAAAGCGCGCAGCAACAGGAACCCATGATTTACCGCAGCAAAGCCCCCTTGCGTATCGGACTGGCCGGAGGCGGCACCGACGTAAGCCCGTATTCTGATCTTCACGGCGGCGCCATTCTCAATGCCACCATTGACATGTACGCCTATGCCACCATCGTGCCCCGCACGGACGGCAAAATCGTGCTTAATGCCATGGATCGCCGCGAGCGCCTCCAGATGGACATGTCAGCCAGGCTCCCGATCAACGGCCAGCTCGATTTGCTCAAAGGGGTTTACAACCGTGTGGTGAAGGACTTCAACCACAACGCACCGCTCAGTTTTGAACTCAATACTTACGTGGATGCCCCCGCAGGATCGGGACTGGGCTCCAGTTCCACGCTGGTGGTTGCTATCGTGGGGGCTTTTGCTGAATGGCTTTCCCTACCGCTGGGTGAATACGACATTGCGCAACTGGCTTATGACATCGAGCGGCGTGATTTGAACTTTGCCGGTGGCAAGCAGGACCAGTACGCCGCAACCTTCGGCGGTTTCAATTTCATGGAGTTTTACGCCGATGACAAGGTCATCGTCAACCCGCTGCGTATCCGGAGCAAGTACCTCAACGAGTTGTCCAACAATGTGCTGCTTTACTACACCGGCACCAGCCGTCTGTCGTCAACCATCATTGAAGCGCAATCCGCCAACGTCAGCGAAAAGAAAGAGAAATCTATTGAGGCCATGCACAAGCTCAAAGAGCAGGCCTACATGATGAAAGAAGCCATTCTGAAAGGCGAACTGGATCGCATCGGCGATATTCTCGATTTTGGGTGGAAATTCAAAAAACAGACCGCATCCGGGGTAACCAGCCCCGTCATTGATGAAATTTACGAGGCCGCTTTGCTGGCCGGCGCAACCGGGGGTAAAATCTCCGGTGCCGGTGGCGGTGGCTTTATGATGTTTTACTGCCCGGGGGTCAGCCGCTACGCCGTAATTGACGTGCTCAAAAGTTTTGGCGGCGAGACCCACGATGTGGAATTTGGCAAACTCGGAGTAACCTCATGGAACAGCAAATAGCCCAGATCCGCTCCATCGTGAGCGATTCTATTGAAACCAAACAGCGCGTGCTTGCCGACGAAGGCATGATTCGCCTGACCCTTGACGTGGCCCAATTGTGCGCAGACACCTTTCGCCATGACCGCAAGGTTTTCTTTTGCGGCAACGGGGGAAGTGCCGCCGACGCCCAGCACCTGGCTGCGGAATTCTCCGGCCGCTTTTACTTTGACCGCGATCCGCTCTTCTCCGAAGCGCTTCATGTCAACACGTCGTACATCACGGCCGTAGCCAACGATTACAGCTATGACCAGATTTACAGCCGACTGGTCAAAGCCAAGGTCCGCACCGGCGATGTGCTTATCGGTCTTTCCACCTCCGGAAATTCCATGAACATTGTCAAGGCGTTTGAACAGTGCAGGGTGCAGGGCGGCATCACGGTTGGAATGACCGGCCAGAGTGGCGGAAAAATGCGCGAGTTCAGCGACATCCTGATCAATATTCCTTCAACCGACACGCCGCGCATTCAGGAATGTCACATGCTGCTGGGTCACGCCATCTGCCAGTTGGTTGAAGAAATGTTGTTTGAGCGAAAAGCATGACGCCCCACGCTTCCGGATTTCCGCGTGAAGCGGTGGTACTTGCCGGCGGTTTCGGTACTCGCCTGCGCAGTGTGGTCAGCGACCTGCCCAAACCGATGGCGCCGGTTCGCGGCCGCCCCTTTCTGGAGATTGTTTTAGATGAGCTGGTGGATCAGGATATCGAATGCGCAATCCTCGCGGTTGGATATAAAGCAGAACTGATTTTTGCGCACTTCGGGCAACAGTACCGCTCGCTGGAGTTGATTTATTCTTTCGAAGAAGAGCCGCTCGGCACCGGCGGCGGCATCCGTCAGGCAGTTTCACTTTGTACGTCCAATGGCGTTTTTGTGCTCAACGGCGACACGCTGTTTCGGGTTTCGTTTGAACGTTTGTTCAATTGCTTTGCCGCTTCTGATTCCCTGTTGACCATTGCGCTCAAAGAGATGCACGACTTTGACCGGTACGGCACCGTGCTGGTCAACGATCATTCGGTCATCACCGGTTTCAGAGAAAAGCAACCCATGGCCAGCGGCCTCATTAACGGGGGAGTTTATCTGCTTGATAAAGCGTTGTTCGACCTTAAACCCCTGAAAGAAAAATTTTCTTTTGAGCAGGAGATCCTCGAAGCAGAATATGCCCGCGGCCGTTTCCATGCCGAAATATTTGACGGCTATTTTATTGATATCGGCATCCCGGAAGATTACGAGCGGGCGCAAATGCAATTGGGGTAGGGATTTTTCTTGGCTATATGCTATTTGTTTGGATAAGGCTCCTGCGAACCTGGACGGTCTGGATGAGGCCTTAGTCTATTGAGTAGTTCAATATCTGAGTCAAAAAAAAGGGTTGCAGTAATCAGCCGAAGCTTTTGACTGCAACCCTTGTGCTTTCCCGTTGGTGAACCTCAGCCGGTCACTCCACCTTCACAAATCGCAGCGATTGTTTGTCGCCGGACGATATGACGGAAATGGAGTAGATGCCCGCTGAAAGTGCGGAGACATCCAGCGTATTAGTTTGGATGGTCAATCCAATGGGTATTTGTACAATCTGCATGATCCTGCCCTGTGCATCCAGCACACTGACCTCAACGGTTTGAGAATCAAAGTCCTGGAATTCCATGTTGAGTTGATCGGTAGCCGGGTTGGGGAACAGCGAAATCCGCGGCATCGGTTCCATTTTGCGAGCCAGCGGAATACTAAACGTATCCCAGACCGAGAAAGGCGTTACGATACGCGGATCAATAGAACAGGCGCAGCGAACTCTCCAGCGCCAGGTGGTTCCTTCACCGGCCAGGGCGATCGGAACCTGCGTTGAAGCGGGCTCAAAGCCGATGATGTTCTGCACCGGTGTCGGTCCCGGGGGAACTAACCGTTGTCCCTGCACCTGGCATGCCACGGAGAGCGGTATTGCATTCCACGTGAGTTGAACAAATGACGGCAAGATGGTTGAATTCAGGTTTTGCGGCGCTTCAGAAGGATCGCAGACCTCTACGTAAGGCACGATATCCATACAAACCTGAGCAGTGCAACAAACCAGCCCCTGAACCGGGTCTTCACAGCAAACCTGGTAGGTGAAGCAATCCAGTCCGCTGTAACCCGGATTGGGTGCGTAGGTAATCGCGCCGGTTAGCGGATTAATATTCAAAATTGTACCGAATGACGGTCCACTCACGATGGTCACCGAGGCCGTCGAGAGGAATCCGCCCGGAGCGCAGGCGTCATTCACCAGCACATCCAGCACAGAGGATTGAACGCCATCCAGGATATAGAAGTCATCCTTAATCAGATCTTCCGCGCAAGGATCGCAGGTTGGCAGGGTAATACAGAAGGTAGTATCTGTGGTGCAGCAGAAATAATCGTAGCCGTAAGCCTCATAGTGCAGGCTCAACTTGAAGCAGATGACTGCTCCGGCCACGGCGCCGGGTCCCGTGATTGGTGTGCTGAGTAATGCAGATGTGCCGCCATTGGGAATGACAACCGAAACAGGGGCCAGATTTACCCCGGCCGGTGTTACTCCGGTGAACACCACTTCATTCATGGTTACTCCGGAATTATTGTACACCTGGAACTGGTAGGAATAATTACCCAGATCATCGCAAATCACGTTGCCGTTCAGAATTTCTGCGCAATAAAGCGGGGTGGGATCACAGATCAGTTCCAGGGTATCGCAGCAAACAACGCTGTCACCATCTGTGCCTGCAACAAGCCATTTGACCACCAGTTGAACCGTGGAGGGATAACTTCCCCCGAGACAAATCTTAGGCAGGGGAACAGTGCCCAACGGGACGGAACTGCCGATAGGTACGCGCTTCCACTTGTAGTTGTTTGGCGAAGTGGGGATATAAACCCAACCCAGCGGATAAGCCCCGGTGATGGTGCCAAAGGTGGCCCCCGGGGTGATAATCTCCGTTTGAATACCGTTAAAGTATCCCGCAGCAAAATTGTTGACCAGGCTGATGTTATAGCAGCAGTCTTCGACATCTTTTACCGCGATCACCTCAACATCTTCGCAAGGATCACAGTCCGGGAATGGCACTACAATCACTACGGTATCGGTACAGCAAGTGGTGTGTGCAATGGAATCCAAAATCGGTCCGTCGAAGACAGAGACAGTAAAACTCAGCGAGTTTCCAAAAATTGCATCCGGTCCGGTGATGCACACCGTAAACGGACCTGCTGTTTCAAAAGCTGAAATTGCCGGAACCGTTTGAGGATTGGGGCTCAGCGTGATGTCCAGCGACGGACTCAGGTTGTTGATCTGGAAGGAAAGAATATCATAGTCTGTACTCTTGTTCTTCAGATAGAATTCGTACTTGATCGTGTCCTGATCGCAGTAAATCGTGTCATACACAATTTCTACGCAGCTTTCCCGCTTGCAACTGAATTCCAGCGTGTCCGTGCATTCTACCAGATAGCCGAGCGGCAGCGGACCCGGAATTAACCAGGAAACCACAACCTGCTGGGGACTGCCGGAGTAGCCCGACAAACAGAAATCGGCAACATCGTTGAGCACACCGGTATAAGCCCCGGTGGGAACAAACCCAAGTCCGGGCTCCAGAAGGTCAACACTCGAGGCGGAAGAACCAATGGTGAACCAGCCGGCATTGCTGCCGTTGAAACCGAGGTTAGCTCCGCCAAGTGCATCTATCCGGATTCCTATGAAATAATTAGGTACCCCATTGCTCAGCGAAAGGCTCCAGCAACAACTGTCACCTTCAAGCGCAATCGGTACCGCTTCGGCATCAACCAAATCGCAAATCACCGGTTCTCCCTCGCAGGGAATCACCTCCAGATTCAGGTCTTCTGAAGTCAGCGAGCAGCCAAAGGTTGTAGTTCCGGTCAGGCTGTACGTACCGCTTTGGGTAACCACCAGGCACTGCGAGGTGTCGCCGGGCAGCGGTAAGCCATTGAAATTCCATTGGTAAGCCGCCAACCCGTCCGGACCGCAGATCGTATCGGGATCGCAGACTTCGTAGCAGCCGGCGGGCACAATGCAGAGGTCCGGCAGCGGATGAATGGTAGCACTCGCGCTGGCGAAACAACCCGTAGTGGTATCCGTGCCAAATGCCGTATAGGTTCCGGGTTGGTTAACGGTAATGCCGGGTCCGTTGCCACCGTTGCTCCAACTGTAAATCACGTTGGGTTGAACCGGATTAACGGTTAGCACATTCGGGGAACCGGCGCAGGAATCGCCGGCAACAGATACGGTAAAAGAAGGCGAAACGGCAATGGCCACCACAATTTGTGCTGAAGTATCCGAACAACCGTTGGCATTGGTGACGATCACCGAGTAGCCCGCCAGTAAATTGGTATCACAGACGTTGAGGGTTTGTTGGGTTTGGCCGGGGATGGGGTTGCCCACAACATCAAGCCAGACATAGGTGAAGCCAAATCCCAACGGTGCGCTCAGCGTTATGCAGCCGTTGTCGCAAATGAAAGGATTACCCGAAATGGTAGCTATCGGATTGGGATTCACCACAACGGTAACGGGGTCCGGGGTAAGACTGCATGAATTTGGGTCCGTCACCGTAACACTGTAGCTTCCTGCGGTGCCGGTGGTAATCGAAGAAGTAGTTGCCCCGGTTGACCATAGGTAAGTATATGGTCCTGCAGGTGCAAAGAGGGTAACCGTCTGGCCCTGGCAGATGGTCAGGGATGGGGCGTAAGAAATGGTGTCCGGGGGAACAGCGGGATTGACCAGCACGGAAGACAGAATGGTATTCTGGCATCCGTTGGCGTTGGTTACCGTCAGGGTGACCGGGAAGGTCGCCGCGCTCAGGTAGGTGTGTTGCGGGCTTTGGGCGCCGTTATCCGATGCATCGCCGAAGGTCCAGAACCAGGACAAAATACCACTGCCCGTTCCGGTAAAACTCACCGGATCGCCGACACAGGCCGGGTTGGGATTGATGGTGATGGTCGCCGAGGGCGGACCGGGCACAACCACATTGATGGTTATGCTGGCCTGACAGCCGTTTGCGTTGCTCACCGTCAGGGTAACCGGGTAAGTACCGGGCAGCGCGTAGGTATGCTGCGGGCTTTGCAGCGTCGATGTGCCGGCATCGCCAAAGTTCCACGACCAGCCGGTGATATTGTTCAACGGCAGGAAGGTGGAGAAATCGGTGAAGAATATGGTCTGGCAACTGTCGGTGAATTCAAAGTCGGCGGCCAGTGGAATGGTAGCCGGTAGGTTCACCTGCAACAGGCAGAAACCGGTATCCGGGGCCAGGGCCGGGACGCTGTAAGTCAGAATCACATTGTAAATTCCGGCTTGAGTATAGGTGTGCTGGGCATTGGTCAGCGTGCCGGAATTGACGTTGCTGTTCAGGTCTCCGAAATTCCATCCGCCAAGGGTGACCGGGCCGGTAAAGCTCGCGGCAAAGTCAACGATATTGCAATTGGGCGACTGGTTGGTTACGGTGAACGAAACGGTATGGGTTTGTGGGTTGCAGCCGGGGCCGGGACCGGAGCAGTTATCGGACTGCACCACGTTAATGATGTTACTGGTGTTGGTGCATCCCGTGGTAATATCGGTCACTACCACCCAGTACGCGAACGTGGCTATCGTGTTGTTGTTGACGTGCGTAAACGTGGCCTGGGTCGGGGGAAGCACTTGCAGATTGCCGTTGCAATACCAGGCAAAATTGTAGTTGGGGTTGGTCTGTGCCGTAAGGGTTACGCTGCCTCCGCTCGGCGGGACCACGCAGAAAAACAGCGGACCGGGTGACGAGATATTGGCTACGGGACCGGGCAGGGCAACCGCATTATAGGTTCCAACGGCCTGGCAGCCGTTCGCATCGGTAACATTGACCGTGTAAACGCCACCCAACGTGATGCTGGTGGTTTGCACATTTGACCCGGTTGACCAGCTATAGGACGAATATCCCGCTCCCGCGTTCAGGGTAGCCGGAACGCCCGGGCAGAGGTTCCCGATTTGGACAATGACCGGCGGGGCAGCTGAAGTCAGCGTCAAAGGCTTATTGACCGGCACGGAGGCGCCGCAAAGGTTAACAGTTGCCGTCAGCGTTACGGGCCCGGGGGTGTTGTTCCACTGCACTTGCACCGATGATGTTCCCTGGCCTCCGACCACACTGCCTGCGGCAATGGGACTGACGGTCCAGGTGATGACCGCCGTTGGATGCTGGGCCGGCGATAGTACATAGTTGCCTACTGCATTGGTACACGTTCCGGTCCCGGTGATGCTCAGCGGGCCGGCAATGGTCTTGGCGGTAATCGCCAACACAATCGGGTCAGATGTGCAGAATGGCGCGCTGAGCTGGCTCTGAGTCAGCGATAGGCCGTAAGGACCAATAGCGTTCCACGTAACGATAACCGGGTCGCCGGTAAAGCTCGAAGGGGTTCCTCCGGTGACCGTCCAGTTCAGCGCAACACCAGGTTGGGAAGCATAGCCGAAATAGGTGCTGACCTGACCGGGGCAAATCTCATCTTCACCGCTGATGCTGTCTGGCGGAGCGAGATCTACCACCGAAATCACGAGGCTGACCTGGTCATTGCAATAGGCGGTGGTATCGTTGGGAACAGCAGTGACCGTATAGATGCCCGTTGCTGTCCAGTTGACGTTGATCGAAGAACTTCCCTGACCGGTGAAGGATGCAGCAGGACTGATGGTCCAGGTGTAGTTGTCAACCGGCGAAGCATTAAACGAGGAACTGGAGTTTACACAGACGATTCCAGGCGAAGGACCGGTTACGCTGAACTCAGGCCGGATCGCTACGGTCAGGTTGGCGCTGCCTTCGCAGTTTTCGGGTTCTTGTCCGGGAAGGCCGCCGAGGAAAGTACTCACCCAGTTCACATTGATGATTCCGGGTCCGGGAGCAAGTCCCCACTGGACGATAATTGTATTGGTGCCTTGTCCTGACAGGATAGTTCCTCCACTCACCGTCCAGTTGTAGGCAGCACTCATCCACTTGGGAACGGTATAGGTTTCCGTGGCATTTTCACAGACCACGATGGGTCCGTTGACGGTGGCTGTATTAGAAACGATAGGAACAATTACGGTTGTGGGGTCGGTGCAGTAGGCGCTGTCACAACCCGCGACCTCCAGAGAGATGGTTCCTTGCGGACCATTGCCCCACTGCACGTTGATGGAACTGGTGCCCTGCCCGCTAAACGTCACCGGATTGCCGAGGGCATCCAGCACCGTCCAGATATAAGAACTGCAGTTGGTGGCATCGGTCCAGTACGAGGAACTGTCGTAGGCACAGAGGGTTGAAATGCAGTAAATCTGTGGTCCCGGGATCGAGTCCACAGTAATGACCATCGAAACAGAATCCGTACAACAGCAAAGCGGATTTCCCTGGGCATCATAGTTGTTGCGCGTGGCGAACAGGGTGACGATATAGGTTCCCGGGCTCGTATAAGTATGGCTCGGCGAGATCATGGTCGAATTGTTGCC
>JANNSM010000286.1:0-1835 GCA_031402635.1 Bacteroidota bacterium
GGTCAATGTATTTGATGCCGGGCTCCGAATTGAGTTTAATGGTGGCAATGCCTGCTCCGTCCTGGCCCCGGTTGCATTTACGGTCTGGCTGCTGACCAAGATCTACCTCGTCGTCGTGTATTTCGGCATTGCCGTGCTCATTTCGTTTTTGGGAAGACCCGTCGTGGATTTTATCCATGCCCGTTCCATCGGGAAACACCACATTCCCCGGTGGTTAGGTGCGCTGTTTACCGTGGGAATGATTTACCTGATTCTGGGCGGGCTGGTAGCCGGCTTTATTCCCTTGGTTTCCCAGCAGGCCAGAGCGCTGACCCGGTTGGACCCGGTCCAGATAGTAGCTTCGCTGGAAGACCCGATTCGCCATTTTGAAGAGTATCTGGGAAAATTTGGCGTGCCTCCGGGAGCGATCCGCAATGGTGTTCAGGAAGTTTACGACAATCTGTTTTCCGTGGTATCCTTTAGCAGTCTTTTTACGGGAACGCTGAGTTTTCTGAGCAACCTGGGGGTGGCCTTTTTCACCATCACGTTCTGCACTTTTTTTCTGCTCAAGGAGAGTTCTCTTTTTTCCAGAATGATGATCTCCGCTACCCCGGATAAACATTTGGAAAAAGTAAAGCGGGTTTTGCAGAGCAGCCGAAGGTTGCTCAGGCTTTACCTCATCGGGCTCGTCGGACAACTGACCATATTTGCGATTATGGTCACTATTGGTCTGAGCATTGTCGGTGTCCGGTACGCCATTCTTATCGCTGTGATTGCCGGATTCCTCAACATCATTCCTTACCTGGGTCCGTTTATCGGCGGAGCTTTCGGCGTGTTTCTGGCCCTGACTACTTACCAGGGCTATGACTTCATGAACGAAATGGTTCCACTGGTGCTAAAGGTCATCGGTGTTTTTTGGCTTGCCCAGATTCTGGATAACAATGTGGTCACTCCGACCATCTTTGCCAACGTAGTCAATGCTCATCCGTTGGAAATTTTCCTCGTGGTGCTGGCGGCCGGCATGCTGGCGGGCATTCCCGCAATGATTGTGGCCATTCCAACCTATACGGTATTGCGCATCATTGCCCGGGAATTTTTCTCCGAGTTCAAAGTGGTCAAGGCGCTGACAGCCGATATGGACGATAACCGGAATTGAAAGGCAATAAAACTATTTTGGAATTATCATTCTGTTTAAAATAGTTCGCAACCGCTGGCGTATTATTCAGCGTAAAGCGAGCATTGAATTCCACTGAATTATGGCCATTCCAAGGGGCGAATCTCTCGATGACAGCGCAGAACCGGGGTTCCGCGAGAGTTTGCGCGCGCTCAAAACCCTGCCCAAGTTTTTCGGGCTGATCTGGAATACGCACCGCGGCATGACCGCGGGAAACGTCGCCCTTCGCCTGGGAGAATCTACAATGCCGCTGTTGCAGCTCTATGTGGCCAAGCTGATCATTGATGCGGTCATTGCCCAGACGGCGGCCCTTCCCGCAGACCGCGATACCAGCCTTTTATGGACTTATGTCGGGGTTGAATTTGGCCTGGTGATTCTCTCCGCCTTACTGAATCGCGGGATTTCCCTGCTGGATGCCCTGCTCGGTGACCTGTTCGCCAATGAGACTTCGATTTTACTCATTGAGCAGGCCTCAAAACTGGATTTGCCGCAATTTGAGGATGCCTCTTTTTACGATAAAATGGAAAGGGCGCGTCAGCAAACGCTGGGCAGGACCGTGCTGATGACCCAACTGCTTCAACAGGCCCAGGACGCCGTGACGATTGTTTTTCTGGCAGCCGGTCTGGTGGTTTTCAATCCCTGGCTGCTGTTGATTCTGGTGCTGGCCGTGGTCCCGGTTTTT
>JANNSM010000287.1:0-6860 GCA_031402635.1 Bacteroidota bacterium
GAGCAGGCGGTGCTTTGCGGCGGCTTGGTATATTACCAATCTGACGGGCATTGACAACGATCTGGTTGCAGACGCCCCCTCCTTTGGTGAACTGGCCGATCAGATTGGGGAATTGACGGCCGAAAGGATTTTTGTAGCGCACAATGCCGCGTTTGATTATCATTTTCTCCGGCGCGAATTTGAGCGCTGTGGCAAAGTCTTCGAACGGCGAAGACTCTGCACGGTGAGGGTTACCCGCAAGATATTTCCAGGCCTTCCTTCGTACAGTCTCGGACGGCTTTGTGACCAGCTTGGCATCCCGCTGTCCGATCGGCACCGCGCTCATGGCGATGCCCGCGCTACCGCTCTCCTGTTGGCCATGCTTGTAGACAATGACCGGCGCGGCGTGCTAGCCAAAACGCTCAACCACGGTTCAGGGGAACGCAACCTTCCCCCGCATTTGCCCCAGGCCAGTTTTCTGGCGCTGCCTGAACGCACGGGTGTTTATTATTTCCACAATGAAAAGGGACAGGTGATTTACGTCGGTAAAGCCCGCAATATTCGCAACCGGGTTGCTTCACATTTTTCCGCCGCAGAACGACACCCGACTGAAGCGCGCATGCGCCACCTGGTTTACGATCTCAGCTTTGAAGAAACCGGGAGTGAACTGGTAGCTTTGTTGTTGGAATCCATTGAAATCAAGCGTCACAAGCCGGTTTTTAATGCCGCCCAAAAAACCTGGCAAGCCAACTACGGCCTGATCAGCTACCAGGATCAGAAAGGATACAGCCGGCTCGGGGTGATGAAAACCAACAACCAACGACCAGCATTACTGACGTTTCCCGATATGCTCAGCGCCCGGAATTTTCTGCAGAAAAAGTGTGCGGAATACGATCTCTGTCCGCGGTTGTGTTCCCTGCAAACCGTGACTGGTCCGTGTTATGACCGCCGGGCGGGGGCTTGCTCGGGCGCTTGTGAAGAGGCGGAAGTGCCCTCGGTTTACAACCTCCGGGTTCAGCAATGTACCAACTCTTTTGCATCCGAATTTGGCAATCTGATGATCATTGGCCGCGGCCGGCAACCGGAGGAGCGCTCCGTGATAGCCGTTGAAAATGGCCATTACCTGGGTTATGGATACTTCGCCCCGGAACTGACCGGAGATGACCCTGCGCTGATCCGCTCCTGTATTCGCAGTCAGCCTGATAATCCCGACATCCAGCGAATTCTGCAGGCTTACCTGCGCTCCGCTCACCGCGACCGGGTTTTGGAATACGAGGCCGGTTGAAGCCTCGGTTGATGCAGCTAAAGCCCCGGTTGATTTCCAAATCTTTACGCTGTAGGCGGCCGGAGCGTGTCGGTCTTTTTTATCCGGCAAATTCCGGCTGACAAAAATCAACGCGCATGGGTGCGCACATAATCGCTGACCAGGGCGGTGGCAACGTGATTTTTTCCTCCATGGGGAATAATCAGGTCGGCGAATTCGCGGGAAGGTTCCACATAGCGCTCGTGCATAGGCCGCACCGTTTCCAGGTAGCGGCGAAGCACCTCACCGGCATTTCGCCCACGCTCGGCGATATCGCGTTCAACAATCTGGACGAGGCGCTGGTCAGGCGGAAGGTGCATAAAAAGTTTCAGGTCCAGCATATTCCGGAGCCCGGGATGGGTAAGCACCAAAATCCCTTCCACGATGATTATCGGTGCCGGGCCCACCGGGATGGTCTCGTCAAACCTGCGGCAACTCAGATAATCGTAGCGAGGCTGCTGAATCGTTTGCCCCTTCCGCAGGGCGGTCAGGTGTTCAACCAACAAGTCAAAATCGATGGAATGCGGATGATCAAAGTTTTGCATCACACGCTCGGCGGCCGTTAAATGAGAAAGATCCAGGTAGTAGGCGTCCTGTGGAATGACCGAAATGCTTTCGCCTTCCAGAGCATTCATCAATCCGCGTACAAAAGTGGTTTTACCGCAACCGGAACCTCCGGCAATTCCCAGGATGATCACCCGCTAAAACTACAATCCCTGTTTCATATGATTCATTTATCCGGGGCAATAAAAAACCGGCAACATTAAACCGACAGGAATAAACACAGGCAAGATTAAAAACATGAGAAACGCGCCTCTTCAAACATGAGAAACGCGCCTGTTCACGGCGTAAAACAGGCACAGAAAAGTTTGACAATACCGGCAGGTGATCCAGCAGCTGCGTTTTTTAACCCGCCGCAGGTTCCATATCGGGAACACCGCCAGTATATCCGCCCATAACCCGGTCAACACGCGGATTCATCACGGCAAACCAAAGCGGAGGTACCGTGGCCATCAGGATCATGCCCGGATATCCGGTCGGCATTTGGGGTGCTTCTTCAAAATGACGAAGTACCTGATAGGGGCGGCTGGCCAGGTAGTGGTGATCCGAGTGCCGGGTAAGCTCGTAAAGCATAAGCCGGCCATAGGCGTGACCGGAATTCCAACTGTGATGGGGCATCACGCGCTCAAAGCGTCCCGACTCCCTGCGATCTCTTCGCAGCCCGTAGTGCTCAATGTAGTTCGCTGTTTCCAGCAGACCGATTCCGAACGCCGATGCGCCAACAAAGCCCAGCAGGGCCAGCGGTCCAAATATTGCCGCAACAACCAGGAGCACCAGCAATTGGATCAGCGTAAAGCGAATCATTTCATTGGAAACAGACCAGAATCCGAGTCCTTTTTTTTCAAGACGTGCAGATTCAATGCTCCAGGCAGAGAGGTAGCCGCCCCAAATGCTGCGCGGCAGAAAAGCGTAAAGGGATCTGCCTTTGGGTGCGGAAGCCGGGTCGAGTTCTGTGCTTACATTGCGGTGATGGCCGTGATTGTGCTCAATGATGAAATGCATGTACAGCGAAGTGGCCAGAAGAATTTTGGACATAATCCGCTCGGAGCCACGGACCCGGTGTCCGAGTTCATGCGCAACATTAATCCCCAGTGCCCCGCACGAAACCCCCATAGAAAAGGTTTTGCCGAACATCTCAACCATGCTGAGCTCTGCAAATCCAGCCAGGTATAGAAAATAAACCAACAAGCCAAGCTGAATTGGCACATTGGCGTAAAGCAACCAGTCGAAAAAGCGATCCTTTCGGGCCACTTCTTCTTCGGCGGCAGAAAGGTTGACCGTGGTGACCGGGAGGACCAGTTCCAGCAGGGGAACAAAGCCAAAAGCGTAAATCAGCCCCAAAAAGGACCATCCACCCGGGAGGTAAAGCGACAGGAAAACAAATACCGGCACGTTAAAAGCTGCGAAGTATTTCCAGGAACGCATGGATAATAGGTTTAATGTTTTAGGCGTCAAATCCGGCTTTTGGCGCTATTTCCAGTCAACTTTCCAGTAAACGATGCGGTTACCAGGAAGCGACCAATAGACATCAGAGGACCAAAGCGTGTAAACTTTCACAACGAATATAGTTTACCTGAACGTCAAAAAAGAAAAATTCAGCGACTTTTTTCCGATTTTTCCGCAATGGGTCGAAAATTCCTGGCCAAATCCCGATTGGATGACCAGCATTTAAAGCAGAAATGGGCGAAAAATCTCTCCCCGATTTTCCTGGAACGGGGGCTGCGCCAGTTTCCCATGGATCGGGTCGCCGCTGAATTGGGGGTTAGCAAGGCCACACTTTACAAGTATTTCCGTTCCCGGGAAGAGATTCTTGACCTGGCCCTGGAAATGAAACTCACAGAGATCCGGCGATATCAGACCAAACTCAGCGACCCGGACCTCCCCTATCTGGAACGCTTTCTGGAAGCCTTGCGGATTACTTCAGCCGAGTTATCGTCTATTTCAACCGTGTTCTTGTCCGATCTAAAATCTACATACCCGCAAGTCTGGAAACGGGTACAGCGTTTTATTGACGAAGCGCTTGCCGTCTTGCGGATTTATTATGAGGAAGGTATTACCCGGGGAGAGCTGGTTCCGGTCCATCCGGCTGTACTGGTCATTACCGATGAGTTGTTCTTCAGCAAGCTTTCCGATCCCGATTTTCTCCGGCAGCGGGGCCTGGATCTCAGCCAGGCCCTTGAATCCTATTTTCTGTTGAAGTTCGGGGGAATGATTCCCCAAAAACGGCTTGAATCTCCTGAAGTCAGGGCTCTGTTACAAGGCATGCTTGATCGACTTTCCGGGAGATCGCAGGAGGCTTCTTCCGGTTCAGTGCCGGCGCAATCGGGGAACTCTTCGCATGCCGTTGAGGTTCCTTCTCCTGCAAGCCGAAAACGCCCGGGTCAATCGCCTCAGAAAACTCATCGCAAAGGGAAGGAACAGGGTTAACTTCCGAGGGTCAGTCGTCAAGGCGTACCTTTCCGACTTCCGGTTCCACCCATTCTCCCAAACCAGCGCAAGCCTCTCGTTTATGTCGCTCTCCGTCCTTGAACCGATCGCCGCAGAACTGATCAAAGAAAGCATGACTTATGCTTCGTACAAGGCGTACATGAAATCCTTGATTGACCAGGGAAATGCGGCCGGCACGGAAGAGGGTTCGAAAATGTTGGCATACACAGTACTGAACCAGCAGCGCATGCACCGGGTTGAAAAAACTTGCGTACTCGAGCCTGGGCTGCTTGAGCAACTGCTCGGTTTGGAAAAGCCGGTGATTTGGCTGGTTCTCACCGAGCCCTGGTGCGGAGATGCAGCCACGGCTATCCCGGTCATGAACGCTATGGCCGCTGCAAGCCCCAAAATCAAGCTGCAACTGCTTTTGAGAGATGTACATCCGGAACTGATGAACCGTTTTCTTACCAACGGCAGCCGCAGTATTCCCAAACTCATCGCATTGGATCCGGAAAGCCTGGTGGCGCGTTATACCTGGGGTCCGAGGCCCCAACCCGCACAGGCCCTCATGCAGGCTTATAAAGCCAACCCCGCGCGGCAGCCCTACGCGGATTTTGTGGCATCACTGCAATTGTGGTACGCCAAAGACAAAACCCGCAGCATGCAGCGCGAATTCCTAAACCTGCTGTCATGATCCGGTTCCTGGACATACGCCGGCATCCGGAAGGAGAATACCATCGCGAAAACGAAAACCGCCATGTTTTCCTGAGCCTGTTTTTCCCGATGATTCTGGTGGCCATCATCTGGATTGTCAAGCTGTTTGAATTGGGCAGCGGAATAGATCTCAGCCGGTTTGGCGTTTTTCCCCGGAGCGTAAACGGCCTGACCGGAATTCTCACGGCGCCGCTGGTTCACGAAGACATCCAACACGCTTTTGCCAATTCCGTTCCCCTTTTTGTATTGGGTTTTTTATTATACAATGCCTACCGCAAGGTGGCACTCAAAAGCGTTCTGCTGATCTGGATTATTTCCGGAATCGGGATCTGGCTCATCGGTCGTCCGGCCTACCATATCGGCGCCAGCGGACTTGTTTTCGGGATGAATTTCTTTTTGTTTTTCTCAGGCATCTTCCGGCTCGATATGCGTTCACTCGCGCTTGCGTTGCTGGTTGCTTTTGCCTACGGGAGCATGGTCTGGGGAATTTTTCCAACTGAAATGCACATCAGTTATGAAGCTCATGCTGCCGGTGCAGCCTCCGGCATTTTACTCGCCTGGATCTACCGGAATGTCGATCGCGCACCGGAAGTGCGCTGGGAGGAGGAGGACACGGCGGAGGCCCCCGGTCAAAACACGGCATATCCCGTGCAGATCACGATGCCCGGCTATACCCAGACCTGGTCAAATCCGCCGGCCTCCGGGCAACCCGGGCTACAGACCAGCCAGCAAGGAAATCCGGAGGCTGGTAATTCCACAACTCCTGCGCCTGATTACGGTTTAACCCCAGAATCCGGTCAACACACAAACCCTGGTTCTGTTGATGGTCGGCGAAACGCGGAAATCCAGCATGAAGATCGACCGCGTCCGGATGCAGAACGGGAAGATTTGAATTTGCGAGGATGATTGCCCCGGTAAAAACGGCAGATGGTTCCACCACGCTTTTTGATGCAAGAACCGGCGAGCACTACCATTCACTTCACGGCGCAGAAACAGAATCCCGGCATGTGTTTGTTCAAGCTGGCCTGCAACACGCTGCCGGGTTATTTCCCGGAGCGCTAAACCTGCTCGAAATTGGATTCGGCACCGGACTCAACGCGCTTTTGGCCTGGCAATTTGCGGACGAAACCCGCCGCGGATTGCATTACCTCGGATTGGAGCCATTTCCCATCCCGGAGGCGACAGCGCGGGAACTGCATTTTGCGGCGTTCAATAAATTTTCGGACGGTGACAACTGCGACAGATCGTTTTGGCGGGATGCCCTGCTGGCGTTGCACGGATTACAGTCCAATCCATCACCAACCGCCGCGATCAGAGCCTATGCGGGAACCGGAGCTCAACAAGAAACCGAGGCTGGTGCGGGGTCGGCGCAAAGACTGGCAGAGGAAATTACCCTGCAGGTTTGGTCAGCAACAGTGCAGGAAGCTGTGCTGCCTGAGAACTTCCAAATCATTTTTTTCGACGCCTTTTCACCCGATCGGGAACCGCAACTCTGGACACCGGATATCTGGCGAAAAATGCTGAATTGTCTCGTTCCTGGCGGTTTCCTGGTGACCTATTGCGCAAAGGGTGCTGTGCGGCGTTTATTAATTAACGCTGGCTTTGATGTGGAAAGACTTCCCGGTCCACCGTTTAAACGCCAGATGATCCGGGCTCAAAAACCACGTCACAAGGGCAATCCTTCTGACCGCACAGTACCCCGGCTCCTGCACTACTTTTGATTCATAACACAACGGCAACACCCCAGGCGGAAAAGCTTCGTAAGCAGCTAACTGCAAAGACCGCATCCGGGGTGACCACGATAAATCCTCCCTTAGTTTGCTCGTTTGCCCGGTAATCACAGATTGCCGGGCAACGTATTTTTAGGCGTTTGGGG
>JANNSM010000288.1:0-2260 GCA_031402635.1 Bacteroidota bacterium
TTCATTGCATCCGGACCTTCATGCCGTCGCGGAATTTGATCATCTGCGGCGGAGCAGCCACTACAACCGGCTCGTTTGCGTTAAGTCCGCTCACGATCTCTGCGCTGTCGCTCCGGTCCCTGATTCCGACCACCACTGGCCGGAACCTGAGCCTGCCATTCTCGACGACCCACACCCCGCGTTTATTCGCATTGGCGACTAGCGCGGCAGAGGGGAGCGAAGGAACCGATTTTTTTGCTTCGGTCGTGATGTAGACTTCCGACTGCTCACCCAGACGGAAATTTGTCAGCGGCGGGTTGAAGGCTACATCCACCTGCAGTTCTTCGGTGACGCGGTCGCTTTGGTGCCCAAGGCGAACCACCTGGCCGACCCATTGCTCCCCCGGTGAAGAACGTAGCGTGATGACGGCGTTCTTGCCGACCGCCACCCCCTTCAGTTGCGATTCGTCAACATTGGCCCTGACCCAGATCGTCGCAGGGTCGGCCAACGTAAAAATTGCCTGACCAGGTGTTGCTGTGGCCCCTTTTTCCAGATCCCGGGTGATGATGACCCCGTCCTGAGGAGCGTAGATAAGCGTATCGGCGACCTTGCTCCGGGCGAATCCAAGTCCGGCCTGACCGGCTTGCTGTTCCATCCGCACCGCCTCAATGGCGGCCAGATTCCGGGCGACCTCTTCCCTGGCGACCTGATAACCGTTTTCATGCTGCTCGGCTTCCTGTTTGGAAACAATGCCACTGTCCAGCAGGGATTTATAGCGCCGGGCGTTGTTCTCCGCGAGAGTAAGATTTGCACGAGATTTCTGCAGATTGGCTTTTTCCACATTCAGGGTTGCACCGGATTTGTTCATTCCGGCCTCGGATTGATGCTGTTGTTGCAGTACGTCATCGTTTTCCAGTCTGGCAAGTAGTTGGCCGCGTTTAACATGATCCCCCTGGTCCGCAAACAATTCAACTACTCGTCCGGTAATTTTACTGGAGATTCCGACCATTATCTTGGCCTCAACGGTACCGTTGCCATAGACCTGGGCAGTCAGATCCCGCTTTTGCAAGGTCACGGTTGTTACTTTGGGCGGGGCTAGAAGTGTTTTCTTGAGACCGATGACAACGGTCAGAATAATCAGTAACCAAAGGAGATACTTTTTCTTTTTTGCCAAAGTTTTCAGTAGTTCCATGTGTTATTCCTTGTTCGCGACATGTGTATCGTACCAACTGCGGCAGTACAAATCGTTATAACTGGTTTCAGTAAGTATACGATAAGTTGAATGTAAAGTGGCTGTACGCTCACATTACGGGAAAAAAATCAACGAGCAAGAGTCAGAAAATTATACCAGAGTTTTTCCGTTTCCGCTCGCAGGTCAAATGCTGCATTGTTTAACGTCCAGCGCAGCGCGGTAAACTGGATCATGCCTAGCAGGGTCAGGGCCGTTTCCCGGGGGGATAGCCCCGGCCTTAATTCACCCTCGGCAATTCCGGCCGCTATGACACCCGTTATCGTCTCAATATAATTTCCGATGCGCAGCGCCAGAGTATCCGCTATTTTTCTATGCCCCAGGTGGATGTCGTCGGAGAAAACGAACCGCGGAATCCCCGGGTGTTCGGAAATCAGGTCAACATGTGAAAAAAATATGGTCTCCAGCTTTTCCAGCGGTTTCCGGCTTCCTCCGGCGATGGTGGCCGCCTTGCCCATGACCGCATTTCCGATGAATTCCGCCAGGCCGGAATATATCTCGTCTTTTCCGCTGAAGTGCCGATAAATGTTGGCTTCGCTCATCCCTGCTGAATCGGCGATAGCGGCAATGGTAAGAGCGCGTACCCCTTTGCTGCCGACAACCTCAAGAGTCGCCTGAATAATTTCTTCCTTGCGAATGCGTGTACTCTTCTTTTCTAGCATTGTTACCTCATGTGAACTTATATTCACATGCTAAGCGGATTTATTGTATTGATCAAGTAAATTTTGAAGTACTTTTTGCAATGTGCCAGCCTGATCTGGCTGCGCTTACTCTCTGAGTTTTACCTGCTTCACCGTCAGCGGTTTATGAAGCCCATCATGGCTGCCGGGTAGCGTTCGCCGGACGCTGAACCCTTGGGCAGCAGTTCGTCGATCTCGGCTAGTTCGACCTCGCTGATTGTTACCTCAGCAGCGGCGATATTCTCCTCCAGATATGTCCTGCGCTTGGTTCCCGGTATTGGCACAATGTCGTTTCCATGGGCAAGTACCCAGGCCAGGGCCAACTGAGCGGCGGTGATCCCTTTACGCCCGG
>JANNSM010000289.1:0-2504 GCA_031402635.1 Bacteroidota bacterium
GTCATGCCGAGCAGCCCGCGGTTCTCCTGGTCAAATACCACCCGGGCAATCTCGTTTTCCGGTATGCCGGAATTGACCGTGTTGAAGGTCAGAAAGTCCGCCTCCGGCGTCATAATAATCAACCCGCCGGCAGGGGTAGCCAGCCATAAGTTGCCCGCCGTATCCCTGGCGATGTCCAAAATGGTATTGTCAACCAAAGCCGAATTGGCAATCGTCCAGTTTTCCCAACCTTTTCCGTTATATCGGGCAATGCCGGAGTTGATGGTACCTACCCAGGGCGTTCCGTCGGGGTCAAGGTGTATGGAGGGAATGTTATTGCCGGGAAGATCCGAATTAGCGGTATTCCAGACCGTCCAGGAATCGCCGTCTTTCAGCGCCAGGCCTGCCGTTGTGCCCAGCCAAACCCGGTCCGGCCCTTCGACCCAAATATCCCGGATAAAATTTTCCGGAAGGGGCGAATTGGACGAATTCCAAACCTCCCAGGTGCCGCTTTGGTAGCGAGCCAACCCGCCCAGAAAGGTACCAATCCAAACGGTGTTTGTACCCGGCTCTACCGCCAGTGAGCGCACGGCATTGTCCAGCAATCCGGAGCTCGCTGAATTCCAGTTCGTCCAGACATCGCCATCCAGCATAGCCAGCCCGGTTTCCGTTCCGATCCAGATCCGGCCGTCATCATCAGCCGCCAGCGCATTGACGCCGTTGTCGGGCAAGCCGGAATTGGCGGTATTGTAAATTTCCCAAACCGGTTGCGCATTAGCGAAGGCAATTCCGGCCACGAGAAACCAAACTATGCCCAAGATATATTTTGTTGTGTTCATAGCAGCGCCAGCCTTTGGATGGGCTGTGCTTACACGGAACTCAAAGCGGGCAATTCGGCATGTCAAGGCAGGCAGCACCGGCTTCATGGGTGGCTAACCTGAAGGCGCTCGCGAAGCGATTCGCCGTTGGTCCGCAGCTCCACCAGATAAATGCCGTTGCTCAGTTGCGAGGTGTTCAGCGAATACTGCCATTCGCCGTGTCGCTCTCCCAGCGATTCGCTGAACAGCGTCCGGCCGGTGAGGTCGAGCAACCGCAGTTCAACCGACGCAACGCGGTTCATGGTCACCTGCAACATACTTTGATCCGATGAGGGGTTGGGAATCAGGCTGACCGAGGCGCCGCTCAGCGGACTGTCCAAACCGGTGCATAGTTTCACTTGTGCTACAACTTCCTGGCGCGGGCTTTCGCAAACCAGGTCCGGCTCGGCAATTTCCCAATCATAGAAATAGTAAAACAGAGCGTTGCCGAAATTGGTGTCTTTGATCAACAGCGTACCCGGCAGAGAATAGGGCATCGTCACGCCGCTGTTTGAGCGCTGCAACCGCGGGCTTTCCGTGCCGAATGAGAGGAGATTTTGGGTGATCTGCGTACCTAACTGATAATCTGTTCCGGGAGTGAGCGAAAAACCCAGTTCCACCCGGCTTTCTCCGATGGGAATATCCACCGTTTTGCTTTCCAGCACTGCGCCGGATGCATTGCGCCATTCAATGGTGCGCAGACCCGCCGAATCGGTGTACACTTTTACCGATTTAAGGATCGCGTTCTTTTGCACATCTGTAATCAGATACCCGTTAAAGGTGGAACCGCTGTAAAGGCTAACTCCGGTGTGTTCTGCGGGACCCGCAAAACTGGTGGTGCCCGGAAGGTGGAGCTCGGCAGCAGCCCAGTAACTGGTGCTTCCGGTTAATACCGGAGTCACAAACGTATTTCCCGTAGCGAGCAAGGTTCCAAAAATTGGTGCATCGTACCAGTTCACGGGGCCATCCGGACTTTCTGCAGTCAGTGTCATCGAACCGCTGGCGCAAACGGAATCGCCTTCCGTGACCGGCTGACTGACTTCGGCATAACTGATGATCAGCTCGGCCGAAGTAACGGTTCCACAGGTGGCGGAGGTCACGGTCACCGTATAGGTTCCCGGTTCTGAAATAGTTATGCTCGGCCCGGTCAGGCCGTTTGACCACGTATAACTTTCGGCGCTGAAGGGTACGCTTAACTCGGTACTCGCGCCGGGGCAAAGCAGGGTGTGTCCGTCCGATACGGAGATGTCAAATGTGCTGAAGCCGGCCTGATGAGTCAGGGTCACCGGAACCGCCTGCACGTTGTTGTCTTCGTTCTCTTCTAAAAAATAATCGTAGGGATCAATATTTACAACGAGCATATAATCGCCGTTGCAAACTGACGGTGGAATGGGAATCTGCATCCCGTCCAAATAGTAGTGGTAAATATCCGTCCAGCCCGCAGAGATGCCCTGGTTGGTCAGGCCGCAGGAATACAAGCCGCCTCCGAGTCCGTAATTGGGAGCATCAGAGGTCAGGATTCCGTCAAGAGAATCGCGGCAATGGCCGTAGTAGTAACTGCATGAACCGAAATCCATCAGGCAGAAACCCAGCTTTGCACCTTCGGCGACAATAGGCCAGGTCAGGGGATCCGGATCAACCGTCGGGGTGCGCAGGCTGTATTTTCCC
>JANNSM010000290.1:0-3936 GCA_031402635.1 Bacteroidota bacterium
GAATGCCTGTTTCGGGTACCGGGGGCCTGAGAACAGTTTGCGGAGGATGAGGGATTCGAACCCCCGGTACCCGAAGGCACAACGGTTTTCAAGACCGCCGCATTCGACCGCTCTGCCAATCCTCCGGTGCAAAAGTAATCCGGGACGGTTAAATCGGCATACGTTCGGTTAACTTCTGTCTTAAAGTGGTTCTTTGGAGTGGAGCCGCATATGACGGTTCATCAAAATGGAATTATTCAACTCAAAGCCCACCAGGATCACGAACGTATTGATCTTCATCCAAAGCATAAAAACGATTAGCGCTCCAAGCGAACCATAGACCTGGTTATACAATCCAAAGCGGCTGACAAAAAAGGCAAAACCAAGTGTGGAAAAGATGGATAACAGAGTGGCCAGTGTTGAACCGGGCGTAATGAATTTCCATTTCTTTTTTCTGGCAGGTCCGTAGTAATAGATCAGCGAAATAATTCCAAAATACATAAACACGATGACGAACCACCGGAAAACAGCCAGCAACTGCAATTCAAGGCCGTTGTCAACCGGATATCTTCTCTCCATCCAATTTAGAAATTCACGACCGCCAATAATTAAAATCAGGGATCCGATGAAAAGCAAAAAAATGAAGACCGTTAGCTTGATAGATACCCTCCGCAATTGCCAAAAACTGCGATTAACATAACTGGTGTGTTGTTTATTAAATGCAGCGACCATTGAATTGACGCCGTTGGTTGCAAAAATAAATGCGAGAATAAAACCGACAGAAAGCAAGTCAGGACGCTGCGTTGCGAAAATGTCATTGATTGAAAGGGTAATAAACGACAGCGCATCATGAGGCATCAGCGAATCAAGGGTGGACAATACCACACGGTCAAAGTTGGGGATGGGGATATAGGGAATGAGGGTGAAAAAAAACAACAACGTGGGGAATGTTGCCAGTAAAAAGCTGAACGCCATTGAACTTGCGCGAACGGTCAGCCGATCTCTCCTGGATTCAAGCCAGAAAAAATGAGCGACATCCCAAATCGGAATTCCTTCAAAACCCGGCAAACTGGTTTCTTGTAATTTGCGGATGATCAGACGGACAACCGCGATGCGAAGCAGCGGGTAACGCAAAGCCGAGAAAAGATCGCGCTTCTTTTTCAAACCAATATTTTGCGGGATTCACTCATGGAGGAATGGCTAAAAGAAAATGCCCATTTTTTCAATCATGATGTCCGGCGCCCTGCAGATACGGCGGGTTTTCGCATCCAAAAAGGCGAGGCGTACCTCCGACTTGTTAAGCACCTGACCCTTTTCGTTATGCATTTCCGCATGAATAACCATCCGCCATTCCGGAAGTGCAGGCATACTGGAAATGACCGTGATTAGCTCGTCGTAATATGCGGGGAGCATAAATTTTATAGTCAGATCCGTTACCGGCATCAGCACGCCTGCTTCTTCAATAGATTTATACGTCATCCCAAGCTGACGAATGGATTCCGTCCTCCCGATTTCATAATAATTGGCATAATGACCATGAAAAAGGAATCCCATGCGGTCTGTTTCTCCATAACGGACGCGCAGCACAGTAGTTGACGAATACACCCAGCTAAAATACGGTCTTGCCCCTGGTAAATTTGCTTTTCGGGGAGCAAGTGATTAACGGATTCCCCGTCGGTTGAGCTCTGCGGTATACAGGTTCCGGTTCCGGATATGATCCAGATGGGAAATAGCGAAAGCGTGATAACCGGACAAATCAGCCCTGGCACACATAAAAAGATACCGGTGGGATTCTGCGTTGAGCACCGCGTCAATAGAAGCAGGACTAGCCGTACAGATAGGTCCCGGAGGAACGCCGGCATTGCGGTAGGTATTGAAGGGCGAAGCTGCCGTTTCTTCAATATAGCTTAGGTAAACCCGGCGCAGATCAAAGCGGCCCATTGCAAATTTGATCGTCGGATCGGCTTCAAGTGGCATCCCGATCCGCAGCCGGTTGAGGTATAATCCCGCAATCCGGGGCCACTCATCCGGCAGTGCATTCTGCTCCTCCTCCACGATGGAGGCCAGTGCGGTAACTTCTTCGGGAGTCAGGCCGAGCGCCGAGGCCTTTTTCAGCCGGTCTCCGCTGTTCCAGAACTTTTGGCGCTCGGCGAGCATTCTGCGCAGAAATTCCCCTTCCCCGGTATTCCACCAAAACTCATATGTATTGGGCAAAAATGCTCCGAGAACGGTTTGCCGATTCAGCCCATAACGAGCCAGCGTGTCCGGATTGCGCAAGAAGGAAGCCATACCAGCCGAATCGAAGCTCAGCCGCCCGGACAATTTTCCGGCAAGCTGGTCGGTATCACGAAATCGGGTGAAGGTGACGCGGACCGGATCCTGATGACCCTGGCGCAGTGGAATCAGCAATTCACGGTTGCTCAGGGAGTCCCGGATAAGGTAATGACCGGGCTTGATGGCAGGGCCATAACTCATCAGCCGGGCTATGCGTCGAAAATCTTTTTCCCGCAGGATTAATTCCTCTTTGTTGAGCAAATACACCAAATCTTCAAAATCGCAGGTATCCCGCAGGTAGATCGAAACAGGTTCGCCGGCCGGCGTGCGGGTGTTTGGAGATTCAAGAGCACGGTACCACGGCCATGCCAAAGCAAATGCGCCGGCAATGAGGGCTAATAAAATCAGCACAAGGAGTCTGGAACGGCGGGAATCTAAAGCCACGCGGCGAATTTACCGGATTTGCAGGCGCGAAGCCAGCGCCTGAACACCGGGGTCTTCCGGATGGCGGTCAACCATCTGGCGAAGAAGGTTTTTTCCTTCCTGATCCCGGCCAAGGGCAAAATACAACTGCACCAGGTGCAGCCTGGCCGGCAAATAATCCGGGTCAAGGCGAGCCGCCTCCCGGAGCCGGCTTTCGGCTTGTTTAAGGTCACCCTGCTGCAAGGCAAGAAATCCCAAATTTGACCAGCCTTGGGCAGCATTTGGATCCTGTTGAAGAACGCTCAAATATTCGCGAATAGCCATTTCCGTTTGCCCCTGTCCGGCCTGGGCATTGGCGTTTTTGAGCCGGAAGTCCGGGTGAGCAGGCAATAATTCCACCGCTCTGGCCAGCCATGGCAACGCCTTTTGAACAGAATTGGCGGAACCGGCCGACAGCAAACATTCACCGGCCCGGTAACAGGACCAGGCATCCGACCACGACCCCGGTTGAAGTCCGGAGACCAGCGATGCCCCACCGGCAAAATCTTTTTTAAGGTATAACAGGTGAAGCGTGGTACGCTGGTAAAGACCTGGTGACTGATTGTTTTTTGCCGCCCGTTTCAGGTACGTGGCAGCACTGTCAAGCATAGCCGGATCTGTGGAAAACGCTTCAAAAAAACGCAGATAGCCCCTGGCCATGGTGAGCGCCGAAGGGTTGTCATCAGTCAGGCATTCCAACCCGTTGAATATGGCATCGCCATCCGCTTTCTTGCCCGGAATGCTGACCTTGTGATCTGTGATAGTCACGTGTGGAATATCCACACTCCCCGATCTTGGCATATGGCAGCGGGAACAATCATCACCATTGGTCTGACGAAGGGCTAACGGTGCTTTGCAGTCTTCCGGTGGAGCATGACAATCACGGCAGGGCTTATTAAACGCTGCCCGCGGCGTTTCGCGAACCGACTGATGCGGATTGTGGCACGTGATGCAGGAAATTTCGCCGCTTGATACAAAACAAGTGCTTTTTCTAAGGCGTTCGGCTTGGGAAGCCATAAGAAAACCTCCGTTTCCTCCGTTAAAATCCGGAAGAAAAATATTCCAGTGATCCCGGATGTGATCACCCGGAATGAAATCAAACCAGTCGGATTCCTCATTCAGAACGGTCACCCCTTGCAGATGACATCGCTGACAAAGATCAAGCTGGGCGGTGATCGGCAGTTTTCCCGGGTTGACAATCGTGTAGTCAATCTGGTTTGC
>JANNSM010000291.1:0-2561 GCA_031402635.1 Bacteroidota bacterium
CGATTGCCGATGCCGATGAAGTGGTACCCCAGATCGGCACTGGCTCTTTGGTCCCAGGGGCCATCCCCAAAATAAACCTTATGTCCGACGGTTTTAGTGGCCGGGGATGCTGATTCCCGAGTACCGGTTGAATCCACGACCGCGTTTCCCGATTCGGCCGGCTGAACAGTTTTGTTTCCAGAACCGGCAACCCAATTTGCGCGGGCGCGTCTTTCTGCTAATCGCATAATACTAAGGCGGTTGTGGTTATCAGAAGCGGTGGCCAAGGCCAGTTGCCCGCCGGCGATATGCGCTCCAAGTCCGATATGCTGAAGTTTGAGGCGGGCGGTACTTGCCCAGCCGCCGGTAGCGACGCCAACAACACAATCCCTGCGTCCGAGCAGGTATTCCACAAAATCGCAAGCACCGCGTTTCTCCAGCGTACCGTTCAGGGTTCGCAGGTACTCCCGGGTCAGATCGGTGAAACGCTCCTTAACCTTGCGCTCCCATTCGTCGGCATTGCCCGCCAATCCCTGTCTGGCAATTTCCTCCTGAAGCACCCCTCCGTCGCTGACATAAGTATAGCTGCCCCAGTCACCGGAAATGACCATTCCCGTTACTTCCAGCACGGCCTGGACAAACAGTTCGGTATCAAAATCATAGCTATTAACCAGCGTACCGTCAACGTCAAACAGAACTAATGCCGGCTGTCCGGCGTGGAAGCGGGATTTATCCATAGAAATAGAAACTGAAACACGAAGTTCGGTATAGCTTATGGAAACACCTATTCACGGTGCGAGCGGGTCGCCAGCTCCTATCCATTGATCAAAAACCCGCGCAAACCGGGCCGGAGATTCCGGGTCGAGATTGAAATAAAGGGAGGGCTCGATCAACTCCAGTTCCATCAGATAAAAATTGTCGGAAGCCCCGGAAAGTCCGGTATCCCTAACAAAGTCGGCACGGGCATAAAGCGGTCGGGGCCGGATGACCTCCATCACCTGTTCAGCCGCCTCCAGCAATAAATGCTCCGGTCTTACCAATTGCAGTCTTCCGCCGTGCTCTTCCTGAACCCGGAAATCGCCCTCCGCAGGCGTTTTAAGAATGGTGTGGCTGTATTCGTCACCAAAATAGAAAACAGAAAACTCTCCCTCGGAAACCACGGCCGGAAAAAACGGCTGGATCATGGAATCCTTTTTTTTGAACAATTGTTCCATTTTGTCCAGCATCAAAGATGCTGTAGAGCGGTGCAGTCGGAACGTATTTTCTGCGTTTGCACTAACCGCCGGCTTGAGGATCAATTCTTCAACACCGGCATCATCAAATGCGGCGAGGATTTGCAAAGGCTCACCTGCTGCCCGGTAAAGGGTTGGCACAATGGGAATCCCCTGCCTTTCCAGATCCCTCAGGTATCCTTTATGCAGGTTCCAGCGAACTAATTCCAGCGGGTTCTCCAGGTGTGCCGAAGAAGCCTCAATTTCATGAAGCACTTGCAAAAACAATTCCGGATTGTCCTGATAGTCCCAGGTAGAACGGATGACGACCGCTTCATAGTCATTCCAGTTAACATCGCGGCGTCGCCAGGAAACTTCTTCTGCAGTCCATCCAAGAGCAGCCAGCGGAGCGTGCAGTAAACGGTCGTAACAGACAAAATTGTCCAGGCTGTCCATACTTAAAAAGGCAACGCGACGCATGGCGCGAAGTTCGGGCAAGCACGGGATGGCTGCAAGGTATCCTATGCCCAGTCTGTTGATGAACCCGAAGGTTAACCAGAGAGGTTGAACAGAGAGGTTGAACCCGGCTATTCCGTTGCTGAAGGCGGCGAATCTGTTTCTTCAACCGGCAATATCTTGCCGAGATAAACCTGTCCGTGCCAGGCGCCGGCATAGCGAAACACTTCCGGCAGAAAACCCCAGCGTTGGAATCCAAACTCAGTTAGCAGGTCAAGGCTTGGCTGGTTAGCGGCTAAAATAATGGCGAACAACACATGAAAATCCAGGCTCGGTGCCTTTTCAATAGCGTGTTGAACCAGGGCCTGACCAATGCCCTGACCGTGATGGGAAAAGTCCACGTAATAGCTGATCTCCGCAGTTCTGGCAAGTCCCCGTCTTCCCGGACGATAAGGGGTGATGGAGCAGTAACCCAAAACCTGTCCGTTTTCTTCCCAGATGAAAACCGGAAAACGCGGATCGCGGTGGGTATTTCCCCACTCGTCCCATCGGGACTGGTGAGGGGGTTCCAGATCAGCGGTGCAAAATCCGGCGGCGATGGCCTGACCATAAATCCTTTGCACAGCGTGTAAATCGCCCGGCTGATACAGGCGCAAACTAGAGGTGGTGGTTGTTTTCAATCCAGATAGAAATCGTGAGAGGGCAGGCCTTTCATCCTGCTAATACGGGTTTTTGTTGTGCGAGTTTTTGCATGATCACTTCCTTTAACGCATTGACCATGGTATGGAAATGGTGAAATCCGTTGACAATAAAATACGTTCGCATTCCCCCCTTTCCGGTATAGCTACCGGATTCATCCAGTTCGTAAGGCTCTTCAATCAACAGGCGACAGGCCAGGTGCGGATCGTCGGGGAG
>JANNSM010000292.1:0-8473 GCA_031402635.1 Bacteroidota bacterium
CCCGCGCCACCCGCCCACCCGCACCGCCCACACCACCCGCCCGCACGAGCCTGTCCCATTTCACGATGTACCTCAACTGCCATACTTATTTTAGTTTTCGATACGGCACCCTTTCACCCGAACAGCTCGTGGATGCGGCGGTCGAAAAGGGTGCTGAAGTGCTGGTACTCACCGACCTGAATAATACGTCAGCCGTGTTTCCGTTTGTGGCGGCGTGCCGGCAGAAGGGGATAAAGCCGGTGGTGGGAATTGAGTTCCGGGGCGAGGAAAAACGCCGCTTTGCCGGCGGATCACGGGGGCTTTTGCGCTACGTGGGTCTGGCGCGCGACGCCACCGGGTTCCGGCAGCTCAACGAATTTCTTTCCGTCCACCTGACGGAGCGCGAGCCTTTGCCGGAACGGCCTCCGGAACTTGACCACTGCATTTTTTTCTACCCGCTCGGTGCCGTTGCACCGGAAGCGCTCCGCGACAACGAGTACCTGGGCGTGCGCCCGTCGGAAATGCGAAACCTGCACCGCCGGCCGGAGCGCAACTGCCTGAACCGCCTGCTGATCTGGCACCCAGTAACCTTCCTGGACAAGGTGGGTTTCAATACACACCGGCTTCTTCGGGCAATTGACCACAACACCATTCTGAGCAAATTGCCTGTTTCCGCCCAGGCTGATCCATCGGAAGTGTTTTGCGAAACAGACCTGTTGCTGGAGCCGTACCGGTCCTTCCCCCAGTTGATTTACAACACCATGCGGCTGCTGGAGAGCTGTTCGTTTGATCTGGAATCCGGCACGCCTAAGAATCGAAAAACGTTTACGGGCAGCCCTGCCGACGATCGGTTACTGTTGGAAAAACTGGCGATGGACGGGTGGAAGCGCCGTTACGGACGCAATGCCGAAGCGCTGCGTCGTGTAGAGCACGAGCTCTCCGTGATTGACAAACTGGGTTTTTCGCCCTATTTCCTGATTACCTGGGACATCATCCGATACGCGCGATCCCGGGGCTTCCGGCATGTGGGACGGGGCAGCGGCGCAAACAGTATCGTAGCATATTGTATGGGAATCACCGATGTTGATCCCATTGAACTCGATCTGTACTTTGAGCGCTTTATCAACCCGCACCGCTCTTCGCCTCCGGACTTTGACATTGATTTTTCCTGGGATGAACGGGATGAAGTCACCGACTACATCTTCAAGCGCTACGGTCGCCGCCACACCGCGTTGATTGCCACCTATTCCACATTCAAGGGCCGTTCGATCATCCGCGAACTGGGCAAGGTCTTCGGGTTGCCCAAATCCGAAATTGACCGGCTTGTCCGCAATCCCAACGACCCAGCACTTCAGGACGATATTACGCGCATGATCTTCCGCTATGGCGCGCGCATCGCGGATTTCCCCAATCATTTGTCCATCCATGCCGGCGGGGTATTGATTTCGGAGGAACCCATTTGTCAATACAGCGCCACCGAGCTTCCGCCCAAGGGTTTTCCCATTACCCAGTTTGACATGTACGTAGCCGAAGACCTCGGCTTGTACAAGTATGATATCCTCAGCCAGCGCGGTCTTGGACATATCCGGGAGAGCGTGGAGGTGATCCGCGCCAATCTGGGTAAGGCTGTGGATGTGGACGATGTGGAGCGCTTCAAGCGCGACCCACTGCTCAATGAGCGGCTCCGCGTCGGGGATACGATCGGGTGTTTTTATATCGAATCGCCCGCCATGCGGCAATTGCTGCGCAAGCTGGAATGTGCGGATTACCGTACCCTGGTGGCTGCAAGCTCCATTATTCGCCCCGGTGTGGCCAAGTCGGGTATGATGCGCGAATACATCCAGCGCCACCACCGCCCTTCGGACTTCACCTACCTGCACCCCAAGATGAAGGAGCTCATGGAAGAGACGCACGGCGTCATGGTTTACCAGGAGGATGTGATTAAAGTCGCGCATCACTTCGCGGGTATTGACCTCGCCGATGCGGACATTCTGCGCCGGGCCATGTCGGGCAAGTACCGTTCCCGCGATGGCTTTCAGAAGATCCGCGATACCTATTTCCGCAATTGCACAGAGCGCGGATATCCCGATGAGATCGCGGCGGAAGTCTGGCGACAAATGGAGAGTTTCTCCGGCTACTCGTTTTCCAAGGCGCATTCGGCCAGCTTTGCCGTGGAGAGCTACCAAAGTCTGTTCCTCAAGACCTATTTCCCCCGCGAGTTCATGGTGGCGGTGATCAATAACTTTGGCGGGTTTTATTCCACGGAGTTTTACGTGAATGAGGCTCGAAGGGCCGGAGCGCGTATCCACGCACCCTGTGTAAACCGCGGAGCCCACCGGACGTCGATTTGTGGCGAGGATCTGTACCTCGGTCTTCAGCACGTCAAGGATCTCGAGCGCGAACTCGCGCTCCACATCGGTTCAGAGCGCATCCGGGACGGGCCGTTTACCAACCTGGAGGACTTTGTGCGCCGAGCGCCGCTGAGTCTTGAGCAACTCAACATCCTGGTTCGCATCGGGGCTTTTCGCTTTACCGGACGGAGCAAAAAACAATCGCTCTGGGATGCGGCCATGCTCTTTGGCGCGGCAGCCGGACGATCACCTGAACACCGGGAGGAATTGTTTCACGTACCGGCCCGTCATTTTTCCCTTCCCGACCTGACCCATACTGCGGTTGAAGATGCCTATGACGAACTGGAGTTGCTCGGATTTCCGCTCTGTGATCCCTTTGCCCTGCTGGTTGCGCCTCTCCCGGAGAAGCGAAAACTCGCCGCTGACCTTGTCGGCTGCGCCGGCCGTAAAGTTTATGTTCCCGGCTACCTGGTCTGCACCAAGGATGTCCGGGCCGGCAGCGGGGAACTCATGAAGTTCGGCACTTTCCTGGACGCATCAGGGGAAAACTTTGACACGGTACATTTTCCACCGTCACTAAAGCGCTATCCGCTCGTGGGTCGGGGAATCTATGGCCTGACCGGCCAGGTTACCCTCGATTTTGGTGTGCCCACCCTGGAGGTACAACGCCTTGAGCGGCTGCCCTGGATGCCGGATCCGCGCTACGCAGAGGCTCCGTCAGGACGCGGTCCGGTTCCCGATGTAGCGGCGGCGAAAGCAAAGCGGCCCGGGCGGTGGTAATCCAGCGGACAACCTCCGCGCGCCGCGCAGGGCAGCGCAATGCAGGGCAACTGCCAGGCGCCTGTTCCCCCGGACAACTTCCGTGCGCCCCGGTGCGCCGGACCAGACAAGCTCCGCGTGCCGCGCACCGCTGATCAACCAAAAAGCCCGAAATCCGGCGCGCCGGGATCAACGGGCTCCAGGAGGCGGCGGTCTTCGTTGCGGGCGTTGTTGACCGCATCTGAAACCGGGTAATAGGTCAACTCATCTTCCGGGTAAGGCATCATCAATTGTTCAACCTCCCGGGCAGGGAGAGAATGGTCAAGCCAGAGGCGTTCGTGGTCGGGCAAAAGAATGGCCGGCATCCGGTCGTGGATATGGGCAATGGAGCCAGGAGCAGGACAGGTGATGATCGTGAAGCTGTGTAAATCCTGTGCGGGATCCCGGTTTTCTCCCTTGTGAGCGGGACTCCAGGTTTCCCACAGTCCGGCAAAGGCAAAGGCCTCCCGGTCGGTGCGCAACAGCCGGTAAGGTTGTTTGCGCTTGCCCAGGGGCAACCATTCATACCAACTGTCGGCAATGACCAGACAGCGGCGGTGAAGCCAGGCATTTCGAAAAGCGGGTTTTTCCTGCAGCGTTTCCTGGCGTGCGTTTATCATGCGCAGCCCAACGGAGGGATCTTTCGCCCAAAATGGAACGAGACCCCAGCGGAAGAATTGAAAGGTGGCCGGTTCCCCGGCGGTGATGACCGGACTGTTCCGCGTTGGGGCGATGTTATATCGCGCCTCCAGAACGCGGGTATAAAAGTTGGCTCCGAAGCGCTTTTCAAGTTCCTGTTCCGTCTTGGAAATGGTAAACCTCCCGCACATGCCGCAAAGTTAAGGGGAACGCCATTCGCAGCGCATCGTCTGCTGTATGTTTACAATCGATGAGCAGATTGAATACGTGGCAACGCTGGCGGGTTAAATGGAATCCGGATGCCTTTCAGGGTTGGGGCAAAACGAGTCGCTACTTTGAAGGGTGGTACTTCAAACTTATTTCTCCGGACCAAAGCGTAGCGATAGCCGTCATCCCGGGAATTGCCTTTGATGACCAGGGGCAGGGCCATGCGTTCATCCAGGTACTGGACGGAAGAAAAAATACCTCGGTTTACCACCGGTTTGATGCGGATCAATTCCGGCCTGCGCGGCGTGACTTTGCGCTGGATTTGGGGGATAACCACTTTTCAGCCCATCGGCTGACCTTGAATCTTCCCGGTCTGAGCGGTACACTGAACTTGAAGGGCGGCGTACCCTGGCCGGTTAAACCGCTTTCACCGGGAATCATGGGCTGGTACGCTTTTGTGCCGTTTATGGAATGTTATCACGGTATCGTCTCCATGGATTCCGTCCTGGAAGGTGAATTGAACATTGCTCAGCATACGGTTTTGTTTGACGGGGGAAGGGCCTATCTCGAAAAGGATTGGGGCCGTTCTTTCCCGAGCTCCTGGATATGGATGCAGAGCAATCATTTTGCGGAGACAGGAACTTCGTTCAAAGCATCGGTAGCCAGAATTCCGTGGCTGGGCAGTGCTTTTGTCGGGTTTATTGCCGGGCTTTGGCATCAGGGAAAACTTTACCGGTTCACGACCTACACCGGAGCCCGGCTCACGTGCACCGCCGTCCACGACGGACATGTGGAAGTCGTGATTGAGGATCGCAGGAACCGGCTTGAAATTGAGGCCGTCCGCAGCGATGGCGGAGAACTTGTTTCCCCGTTACAGGGTCTCATGGCAGGCAGAGTGAACGAGACCATGTCGGCGGTCATTCGCATTCGGCTAAGCACGCTGAAGGGGCAAATGATTTTTGAAGGCGAAGGCTTCAACGCCGGGTTGGAAGTGGCGGGACCCTATCAGGAATTGCTTACGCCAGCCCAACCCTGACCGGTCAATACAAATGATCATTAAACATAGGAGGAATGGATAACATGTTGCTTTACGGCGCCTACGGATACACCGGACAACTGATCGCGGAGCTCGCAGAACAATATGGTATCCGACCGCTGATTGCCGGCCGCGATGCCGGGCGGACCAAAGCATTAGCTGGAAAGCTTAATCTTGACTATGCCGTGTTTCCACTTGACGATCAACCAGCGCTGGACAATGCCTTAAAAAAGACCAAATTGGTGTTGAATGCTGCGGGACCTTTCGAAAAAACCTGCAGAATTATGGCGGATGCCTGTTTGCGAACCGGGACTCATTACATAGACATCACGGGAGAAATGCAGGTGTTTGAATATTTCAAAAAGCGGGATGACGAGGCCAGAGCTAAAGGAATTCTGTTCCTGCCAGGCGCTGGTTTTGATGTTGTGCCTTCGGATTGTTTATCCGTGTGGCTGTCCGCCCAATTGCCAGGGGCAGATCAGCTCACGCTCGCGCTGTATTCTCCGGGAGGGAAAATTTCGCGGGGAACGGCGCTTACGGTTCTCGAAAATGCTTCCGGGGGATCGGCCATCCGCGAGGCTGGCAAGATCAGGCGGGTTCCGCAAGCCTTCCATTCCCGAAACTTCGATTTTGGATTTGCCGTGCGCAGCGGTGTTACCATTCCATGGGGTGACCTCTCCACGGCATATACCAGTACCGGTATTCCCAATATCCGGGTTTATAATTGTGTGCCGCCA
This sequence comes from Bacteroidota bacterium, assembly GCA_031402635.1. Classification (GTDB taxonomy): domain Bacteria; phylum Bacteroidota; class Bacteroidia; order Chitinophagales; family BACL12; genus WGOA01. The sequence continues at coordinate 5,748 of JANNSM010000292.1, forward strand.
AAAACGGCGAAAGGCATGAAGATGCTGCGTTACACTGCTTGGTTGGTTGACTTTGCTCCGTTTAAAAAATACCTGGAGCGAAAAATCCACAATCGCCCGGCGGGACCAACCGAAGAACAGCGACTCAGCACGCGCAGTTATATCTGGGGCGAAGTGGTGAAAGGCAAGGAAAGTCGCCGGGCATACCTGGACCTTCCGGAAGGATATACCCTGACCGCGCTAACATCGCTGGCCATTGCCCGCAAGGTCCTCGACGGCCAGGCTCCGACCGGCTACCAGACGCCGGCCACCGCTTTCGGACCGGAATTAATTACTGCCATACCCGGGGTAAAACGGATTGCACTTTAGTCCCGTACCCAGACTTCGTCGTAGGTTTCACCCGGATTGCGAAGAGCTTTCATCGCCCGGCCAAGACCATCAATCGTGAGGGGAAACATCCGGTTGCCGAAAAGTGAGCGGATATCTTTTGTTGTGCTGAAATAAGACCAGCCGTAATCGGGATTCGGGTTTAGCCAGACGGTATGCTCAAAATGCCTGCAAATCCGGTCAAGCCATACGATGCCCGGTTCATCATTGCGGTGTTCAATGCTTCCGCCCCGGGCGTGTAATTCATAGGGAGCCATGGCGGCGTCTCCGACCACAATAACTTTGTAATCGCGTTGGTATCGCGCCAGTAATTCAAGCGTTGGGATACTTTCCTGGTGGCGGCGTCGATTGTCTCGCCAGACCTTTTCATAAAGGCAATTGTGGAAGTAAAAATATTCAAGTTGCTTAAAGCTGTTTCTTGCTGCGCTGAACAACTGTTCACAGGCCTGTACGTGATCGTACATGGAGCCCCCAGCATCCATAAATAAAAGTACCTTAATCCGGTTTTTCCTGACAGGCCGCATCGCGATATCCAGCATGCCTGCATTTTCAGAAGTCTTGCGGATAGTGCCCATTAAATCCAGTTCATCCTGACGGCCTTCACGCGTGAGCAGGCGCAGTTTTCTCAGGGCGAGTTTGATATTGCGGGTATTGAGTTCAACAGAGTCACTCAAATTTTCAAAATCGCGCCGATTCCAAATCCGGCCGCCCTGTCGGTTTCCGCTTTCCTCGCCTATCCTGAATCCGTCTGGCGCGGCGCCGTTGTTGCCAAACGGTGAGGTGCCGAGTGTGCCGATCCATTTATTTCCCCCTTCGTGTTTCCCTTTTTGTTCTTCTAAAAGCTTTCGAAAACGCTCAATGAGCGCATCCAGCCCGCCGGCGCTTTCCATAGCCTTTATTTCTTCGGGCGAAAAGATGCGTTCCAGTTCCCTGCGGAGCCATTCCTCCGGAACAGCCCGGAGCAGCAAATCTGCTTTGAGACTTTGCCCACGGAAATAATGATCAAACACTTCATCAAAACGGTCAAGCCAGACTTCGTGCTTCACAAATACTGCACGGCTGAGAAAGTAAAAATCCTCCACGCTTCCTTGGGCTAAGCCGCGGTCCATGCCCTCCAGCAGGTGCAGGTATTCGTGCGGGCTAACCGGGAAACCGTTTTTTCGAAGGGTGAAGAAAAAGTCTAAAAACATTGCGTGTTTCCCGCTGCGAAAGGCCTATTGAATAATCTAAGTTCGGCATTTCCGGATCAAAATCGTTACCCCGCCTCTCAAAGTTTCCCATTACAACCATTTCTCCACTTGCCTGTTATTTTTATCTTTAGAATGAACTCCCCATGCTATGAAACGCAGTTTCCTGGTAATTTTTGAGCTACCAGACCCGCTCCCCGATGCTTTTGTGGCCGGTATTCCCGAAAACCGAAAAACGGTGGAAAGGCTGATGAGCCAGCAACACCTTCAGTTTTTTGCAGTCGCTGCTGACCGAAGCCGTTGCTGGGCCGTGGTCATGGCTGACTCGGAAGCGGGCGTCCTGAATATTATCAGTGAATTTCCCCTGATCCGCTTTATGGAAGTGGGTATTCAGGAACTCGCGATGCTCACTACTCCGGTGTTGACCCCATCGCCATCCTGGAATTGATCACGAGCCTGATCGCGGGATTTCAGGTCGGTTTTTAATAAATACCCCGGCCAAGACTTTCCAGAATGCTGAGATCAACTTCGTTTTTGATCAGCGCATGAAGATGGGGTGGGAGCGCTTCCCGAAGATTGACAGCGTTGAGTTGTTCGGGTTCCATCCGGTCGAGGATGAGCAGTTTCAGCCAGTCTATCAGTTCTGAAGTGGACGGTTTCTTTTTTAAGCCCCGGGTATCTCTCATTTCATAAAACAGGCGCATGGCGCTGGTAATCAGTTTCTGATCCAAGCCCGGGTAGTGGACATTGATGATGGCCTCCATCGTTTCACGATCGGGAAACCGGATATAGTGAAACAGGCAGCGTCTCAAAAATGCATCGGGAAGTTCTTTTTCATTGTTGGAGGTAATCACGACAATGGGCCGGTGGCGCGCATAAACCGTTTCGCCCAGTTCATAACAATAAAACTCCATTTTGTCAAGCTCCAACAACAGGTCATTCGGAAATTCAAGATCGGCTTTGTCAATTTCATCAATGAGCAACACCGTTTTTTCAGGGGCGTCAAATGCTTCCCACAGCTTTCCTTTTCGGATATAGTTCGAAATATGCTGGACTCTTTCTGACCCCAATTGAGAATCCCGGAGCCTGGAAACGGCATCGTATTCATAAAGCCCCTGCTGGGCCGTGGTGGTGGATTTGATATACCAGGTCAGGATTGGCAACTCCAGCGCC
>JANNSM010000293.1:0-5798 GCA_031402635.1 Bacteroidota bacterium
CAGATCCAGCAGGATGCCGCTGATATGTTCGTCTTCCGCTGCGGCATGAATGGCCGCCACAACATCGTTAAGGCCGGTGGTCTGGCTAAAGTCCACATCCATCGGATTGAGCGCAGCGGGCCAGCCGGTCTGCGACATTTCCGGTACGAAATAATTAAGATCGAGCCGCAGAACTGAGCCGTTTTTGATCGGGTCTTCTTTTGCGCCCCCGAACGCCAGAGCGCCGAAAGTGATCAAAAAGAACCCCGAGACGAGCGCCAGGGCCAGAAAAAATCCGATTGTAGCGGCAAGAATGGTCTTGAAAAAAGTCATGATGATAATATTCGGCGTGGTTCCCGGAAAAGATCGAGCAGCAAAAATACACAAGGCTGTGCCGGGAACCGTATGATCATCCGGTTAGTCATTCTTTCTGATCTTTTTGACCGGAAAGCGATGGGCTGCCAGCTTGCACGCAGGTTCCGGCACCGGGGATTAGTTTTGCCGGGTTGAGTCGCGCGAATCCAACTTCTCATACCTTGTTTTTGTTGACCGGCTGCAATCTCGGCAACCGGCAGGAGCAGTTGCACCTGGCTTGTCTGGCGGTTGAAGAACGTATCGGGACCGTTACCGGCAAATCGGCTATCTATGAAACCTCCGCGTGGGGTGTGCACGACCAGCCGGACTACCTCAACCAGGTCCTCCGGGTAATAACCGGCCTCAGGCCCCGCGAAGTCCTCCTGCAGATCGGCGAGTTGGAGATCAAACTGGGACGGCGTTCCGGTCCTCATTGGGGCGCGCGCGAAATGGATGTGGATATTTTGCTGTACGACGATGAGGTGCTGAATGAAACCGGCCTTCAGATTCCCCACCCCAGAATGGCGCAACGGCGATTCGTACTTACCCCGCTTGCGGAACTTGCACCGGACCTTATTCACCCGGTTTCCGGAGAGCGGATTGCGGATATGTTGCTGGTTTGCAAAGACCCGCTCGCAGTCCGGCCGGTGGATAAAAAGGATTCCGGCGCCGGAAAAATTCCGGCTGAAGGTTAACGCGCCTAAGGCAATTCCCATGCACTACCAACTGATCACCATAGAAGGAAATATCGGCGCGGGTAAAACTACCCTGGCCCGCAATTTTGCCCGTGATTTTCAGGGCAAACTAATTTTGGAACGGTTTGAGGATAACCCTTTCCTGCCCCGATTTTTTGAAGATTTCCGCAACAACGCCTTCGCCACCGAATTGTATTTCATGGCAGAACGGTACCACCAGCTTTCCCGTGAAATGAGCGAGCCCGAGTTGTTTGCCGACCGGATCATCATGGATTACCTGTTCACAAAAAGCTTGCTGTTTGCCAGAGCCAATCTGAATGAGGAGGAATTCGCGCTTTTCCACAAACTCTTTCATATCATTAATCCGCGCTTACCCGAACCCGAACTCATCCTTTATGTTCACGCGGACATTGACCGGCTGTTGCGCAATATCGGCGAACGGGGACGCGACTTTGAGCAGGGCGTAGATCCGGCATACCTGGAGAAAATTCAGTCCAACTATTTTGCCTGGTTCCGGCAGAATCCCCATCTGCGGATCGTGGTGGTTGACAACAATGACGCCGATTATGTCCGGGTTCCGGCTGACTATGCGTGGTATGTCGAAATGGTTAGCCGCTCCTGGCCACAGGGTCTGCATTTCCTGAAAGTCGGGGACCCCCTTCCAGAACCGGGCTGATCCCTTTATCAACATTGGGAAATCAGATTGCGGGAATTTAGCCATCTGCACTGCGCCCCCTAACTTCGCGGCCATGTTTTGGCGCTTTCCATCCGTTTTGCTCGGAGCCTTGTTCTTCTGGGGCGCCGAACTTCATGCCCAATCCGCATCAGAACTGTTCGGCACGGTCAGCGATGAAGAAAACGGGGAATTGCTGGTGGGGGTCAATGTGGTGTTGGTCGGTTCCACCAACGGCTCGTCTTCAGACCTGGATGGAAACTACCGGATCGCCGGCATCCGGGGGGGGGAATACACCGTGCAGGTCACCTATATCGGCTATGAAAAGCAGCTTATCACCGCATTCCGGATTGCAAACGGCGAAAAAAAACGGCTGGATATCCGGTTAAAGTCCACGGAAGTATTGTTCAGCGACGCGGTGACCATCATCGGCGAGAAACCGCTGGTGGACATCGAAGACAGCAAGACCAGCTCCACCATATCGTCTGAAACTATCGAAATGGCGCCAACCCGGCAGATTCAGAGCCTGCTGAATACGCAAACCGGCGTGGTCAAGAATCCGGAAGGCGTGAATATCCGGGGCGGCCGGACCTATGAAACCGGTTTTTATATTGATGATGTCAGCGCCGCTGACCCTCTGGCGGGAACCGGTTTTGGGATCGATATCGGCACCAATTCCATCAACTCTGTTGAAGTGACTACCGGCGGCGCCGGTGTGGAGTTCGGCAATGCCACCTCCGGCGTGGTCAATACCAAAACCAAAAGCGGGGGTGACGAATTTGAACTGGACCTGAGCTACAAACGCGACAATTTCGGATTTAACAAAGACGCACAATCGTCTTTTAACCAGCAGGTAGTTGAACTCGGGATGGGCGGTCCTCTTCGTCTTGTGCCCAAAAAGAACCGCGAGAAATGGCACTATTTCACCTCCCTGAAGGGCAATTTTTCGGATGAGTACATCAAAATTCCAGCCGACCAGGTAACCTCTTCGCTCTATCCTTCCAATACATGGAGCCCCTGGCAGGACAACCGTTGGTCGGGGATGTTCAAACTCAATTACGATATCAACCCGCGCCAGCAACTGACCTTTACGTACCTGAGATCGTTGACGATCAATCAGGATTTCAATATGCTCCGGATTGTTACCGGCAACGATGTTCCTTTTGCACCGGGGTACCAATTCAATTTTCAACTCAATCCGGATAACGCTAACACATATACGCATGATACCAACCTGGAATCGGTGCGCTGGAACCAAACGGTTAGCAGCCGTTTTTCCTATAAGGTCACTGCTTCGAGGCTTTACGTCAAACTGAGAGCCGACGCTAACGGTCGGGCATGGAGGCCGGACGTGGTCAACACCGAATTCGACCCGAGATCCATTGTGGATTTTCCGACCACTGTTTTCAATCCCGATGAGCCGATCACCTTCGTGCTTCCCGGTCCCGGTTTGGTCAACAACGGCGGCATTGCCACACTCTGGCATGACCATTATGTACAAGAATATACGCTCAATGCCACCGGTACACTGTATTCAAAGGACACCCGCAACAGGCTGAATTTCGGTTCGGAAATCAAGCCGCAGGAAATGCAGTGGATTGACATCACCCGTCCCTGGATTGGGGCGCCGATTCAATTGCCCTCCGGTGAATTCACCCAGTCTTTCCGGCTTGGAGATGTGTCCGATGTCTGGAAAGTCAATCCCTTGCGCGGAGCGTTGTACGTCTCCGATAAGTTTAAATACAAAGGCCTTATCGCCGATGTCGGCGTGAGACTGGAGTACTGGTTTCCGGGATTGTTTGTTGACCAGGCCATTGAGAATCCAGCATCCCCGATCCGCGACGAGATCCGCCAGGCCTACAAAGACGAGAGTTACAGACTCGGGAACCGCTATTTCAAAATGCGGTTGTTGCCCAAGTTTTCCGCCTCATTCCCGATCAAAGAAAACCAGGTCATGTATTTCAACTACGGGCATTCGATGGTTATGCCCCACCCTTCGTTCCTTTATACGGGTCTCGATCCTTTCTATACCGATCGTTCCACGCTGGGATTCCTGGGCAATCCCAACCTGAATCCCGAAGTGGATATCAGCTATGAACTCGGTCTGCGGTCGCAAATTACGAGCAACGATGCATTGAATGTTTCGGCATACTGGCGTGACAAGTACGATTTTATCACCTCCTCAACCATTCTGGTCAACGATGTGACCGGCCGGGAAGTCAGCCGTACCATCCGTATCAACTCCGATTATGCCCGGGTACGGGGAATTGAAATCGCCTACATCAAACGGATAGGTAAATGGTTTAGCGGTCAGGCCTCGTTAGCCTATTCCATTGCTACCGGACAGAGTTCTTCCTCTTCAGAAACACTGGCTTCCATTCTGGCTACAGGCAATCGCGAAAGCACCGTCGAGCTTCCCCTTGCCTGGGATTCTCCCCTTGATGTCAAGGCTTTTGCCATTTTTACCCTCAATCAAACCGGTGGTTTATGGGGTCAATCCTGGCTAAATACCATGTCCTTTTATGCAGAAGCAATTTATCGCACCGGACGCCGGTATACGCCATATACCTTCGAAGGGGCTGAGCCTGTTTCGGGCCGACCGATTTATGAAATAGAATCTGACCCGGAAAGGCGTTTTGCAGAAATCGGGTCCAGTCTTTTTTGGCTGAACTTCAATTACAGGAAATGGTGGCCCATGAATTGGGGTGAAGTGGCTTTCACCGTGGAGCTAACCAACGCGCTGAATAACAAGAATGCTTCCATCATTAATCCTGTAACCGGGAATGCGTGGGAACCCGGCGATCCGGTTCCTTCGGAGTGGCGGGACCCCTCTTATCTCGACCCTCGCGACCCCCGCTCTTTTGGCACCCCGCCGGACAACCCCGCACGGTATTTCGAACAGCGCCATGTTATGGTGGGGGTAGCGCTGAAATGGTAGCGGCGTTCAGCCCTTCAAGCCCTTAATGGCCGGTTCGCATTCGCTGCGATATTACCCAAAGGCTCACTCCGGCCGCCACACTGACATTCAGTGACCCCTTTGATCCGTACTGCGGAATTTCCAAAATGGCATCGGCTTGCTGAACCAGGGCCGAATTGACCCCATAGACTTCATGACCAATCCAAAGCCCGTAGGCCTGGGCCGGACTCGGCTTGAAGTCTTCCAGCGGAATACTTCCAGTCGCCTGTTCCAGAACTAAACTCTGCGCTCCCCGCTCTTTTAACGCTTCGGAAGCTTCGCGGCGGCTTCCAAAATACCGCCAGGGCACAGTTTCCTCCGCTCCGAGCGCTGTTTTTCGCAAGTCACGGTGCGGGGGTCGGCCGGTTATACCGCACAACCAGACTGATTCTATCCCAAAGGCATCGGCTGTGCGAAAAACGGCACCGACATTGTGGAGGCTGCGCACATCGTCCAGAATGATGATTAAGGGGACGATCAGGGATTCCGGCATTTCATTAGAATTCCTGCAAGACCGTATCTAGTTATCCACATGCGGCAAAGCCAGGCCCGCCAAATTACTAGATTTGGGGGATATGTCCGAAATGGCCACCCGCAAAGCGGAGCACCCTGTAAAAAGGGAAAAGACCACGCCCCTGATGGGGCAGTATCAGCGCATCAAGGCCAGTCATCCCGATGCCCTGCTGCTTTTCAGGGTTGGTGATTTTTATGAAACCTTTGGCGCAGATGCAATTCGCGCTTCAGCCGTTTTGGGCATCACCCTGACCCGGCGTGCCAACGGAGCGGCATCGGAAGTTGAACTGGCCGGATTCCCCTATCACAGCCTGGATACCTACCTGCCCAAACTGGTCAGTGCCGGAATCCGGGTGGCAATTTGCGAGCAACTCGAAGATCCAAAGCTCACCAAAACACTGGTCAAGCGCGGAGTCACCGAGCTGATCACCCCCGGATTGGCCACCGGAGAAAAGATTCTGGACCACCGGCGCAACAATTTTCTGGCCGCCGTTTACCACCAGAAAAACGTTTATGGAATTGCCCTTTTGGACCTGAGCACCGGCGAGTTTTTGGTCAGCGAGGGTACCGAAACACACCTGGACCGGGTTCTGGAAAGTTATAGTCCTGCCGAAGTGCTGGTGGCGCG
>JANNSM010000294.1:0-8024 GCA_031402635.1 Bacteroidota bacterium
CAGCGCCGTTAGCGGACCCAATAATGGAACGATCATTCTAAACACGGACGGCAGCTTTACCTATACCCCCGATCCGGACTTTAACGGAACGGACACTGTTACCTACAGCTACTGTGATGGCGGAATACCGGAACTCTGCGACACCGCCATCCTGGTTATTACCGTAGATCCGGTTAACGACGCGCCAGTGGCGGTGGATGATGCCATCTCAACCGGAGAAGACACCCCGGTTAGCGGCTCTGTAATCATCAATGACAGTGACGTGGACGGCCCGGCGGTGGATATCACCACGGTGAGCGGACCAGACAACGGCTCCATCATTTTGAACTCCGATGGCAGCTATACCTATACCCCAGACCCTGGCTTCAACGGAACCGATACCGTGGTCTACAGCTACTGCGATCTGGGCACACCCAACCTCTGCGACACGGCCATCCTGGTGATCGCGGTGAACAGCCTCAACAATCCGCCTATAGCGGTTGATGACGCCTTCGAAATAGAGGAAGATGGAACAGCCTCCGGCAACGTCACCATCAACGACTCCGATCCCGATGGCCCAGCCATAGACATCACGCTGGTGAGCGGACCCAATAATGGAACGATCATTCTAAACCCGGACGGCAGCTTTACCTACACCCCCGATCCGGACTTCTTCGGAACCGACACGGTAACTTACAGCTACTGTGATGGCGGAATACCGGAACTCTGCGACACCGCCATCCTGGTCATCACCGTCAACCCGGTTAACGATCCGCCGGTAGCAGTCGATGACAATGCCTCAACCAATCAGGATACACCAGTAGTCATCGATGTAACCGGTAACGATTCCGATGTGGATGGCAACATCGATGATAGCTCGGTCACCATAACAAGCGGACCAGAAAACGGTACCGTTACAGTTGACCCGCTGAGCGGAGAGGTAACCTACACGCCAGATCCCGGATTTTCGGGAACTGATAGCTTCACTTATCAGGTTTGCGATGACGGCAGTCCACTTCCAATAGAATGCACGGAGGCAACCGTAATCATAACTGTGGGAGGATGCAGCGTGCTTGACCCGGCCACCGACTGCGATGGCGACGGCGTAGCCAACGGCGATGAAGTTCTGGACGGCACCAACCCCAGCGATACTTGCGACTTCATCCTTGCCAGTGTTACCCTGGAACCTGATCCAGAATGGCTGGCCACCGATTGCGACGGTGACGGTGCCACGAACGGTGCGGAAATCACGGACGGCACTAATCCAAAAGATGCCTGTGATGTCATCCTGGCCAGCGTTACACTTCCGGTTACTATAACCTGTGAAGTAACAATATCCATTCCACAGGGAATCTCACCCAACGGAGATAACATTAATGATCTTTTAGTCATCCAGGGAATTGAGCAATACCCGAATAACAACATCACTGTGCTGAACCGCTGGGGCAACATCGTCTTTGAAGACGAAGGATACCTCAACACTTGGGACGGAACGGTCCAGAAAGGAGTGCGAATCGGAGGCGATGTATTACCCATCGGCACCTATTTCTACATCCTGGATTTGGGCGAAGATATACCTGGCTCTAAGCGAGTATTTAAAGGATTCATTTACCTGACACGATAGGAAATCGGACGCAACCCCAAACGTTGACCAGCCGCATTTCCAAACGATCATAATGGTTCAAGCATGACAACGATACGCAGAACGATCTGGCTAATCAGCATCCTAACCCTTTGCGGCACAGCAGTATTCGCGCAACAGGACCCGATGTATACGCACTATGCGTTCAATACCCTGGCCATCAACCCGGGATATGCAGGAAGCCGCGAGGCCCTAACACTAACGGCGTTTCACCGCAGTCAATGGGTAGGATTCGAAGGGGCGCCAACCACGCAAACGCTCACGCTGCACTCCCCATTACTGGACAACAAACTGGGGCTGGGGCTTAGCATCATCAATGACAATATTGGCCCAACCAATTTCACCTCGTTCTACGTTGATTTTGCCTACAAAATCAAGGTTAGTGAAAAAGGCAACCTTTCCCTGGGGCTGAAAGGCGGGGGGAACCTGGTGCAGGGGGATCTGACTTCGCTCACAGTGGATCAGGGAGGAGATGTTGCCTTCTCGCAGGACATCAATAGCCGTTTTCTGCCCAACTTCGGTTTTGGAATCTACTATTACACGCCCACCTGGTACGTCGGTGCTTCCACGCCCAAGCTACTGCAGAATGCTTTCGACGAAAATCTTACGACAAGCTTGTCCCGCGAACAGCGCCATTATTATCTGATTGCCGGAACTATATTCAACCTGACCGAAAGCGAAAAGCTGAAACTGAAGCCAACAGCTTTTTTGAAAGTCACCGAACAGGCACCGGTAGAAGTTGACCTGACGGCCATGTTCATATTGTATGACAAGGTGGAATTAGGCGCAATGTACCGCACCGGCGACGCCTTAGGGGTACTGCTAGGCTACGATTTTACACCACAATTGCGCGTAGGATACTCCTATGATTTCTCTTACGCCAACAAAACGGTGCAATACAACGGCGGCTCACATGAAATCATGCTTCGGTACGATTTCATTTTCAAGAACAAAGAGCGAATTGTTTCGCCGCGCTATTTCTGATGGCTCACCTGAATAAACCTTGTGGATTAAGTTAGCCTGATTTAATCTCACCTGGTCCACACCTTTCAAGCTTCACTGGAAAACGTTACCCGATGAAAATTTCGATGCTTTTTTTGTTGTCGGTTCTGAGTCTGCATGCATTTTCGCAAACAGATTCCAAAGAGGAAAAAGCTGGTCAACTATACGATCACTTTTCTTTTTATCCGGCCATTGAACGCTATGAAAGGATGGATACGCTGTCCGCTGAGGCATTGCGCAAGCTTGCAGAAAGCTACCGCAATACGCAACAGCCTGATAAAAGTGCAACAGCTTATGCGGCCTTGGTGAACAATAACGCTGCGAGTAACGAAGACTTGTACAACTACGCATCGGTACTAAAGGCAACAGGTGAGTACGACCAGAGTGCCCTGTTGATGGAAAAGTTCAAGGAACAGGCGGCTCAGGACAAACGCGCACAGAGTTACGAAAACGAGTCGGCCAACCTTTCAAATCTGCTCAAGGACGAAGGGCAGTTTGTGATTACCCACCTGGATATCAATACTGCTGAACAGGATTTTGGACCGGCATTTTACCGAGATCAGGTGGTATTTAGCAGCAACCGGGAAACCGCATCCGGAGTAGCCCTGCGCTACAACTGGACCGATAAACCGTTTCTGGATTTATACTCTTCACATAAAGAAGGTGTTCAACTCGGCAGTCCTGCAGCTTTTGACAAGCCATTGAACAAGAAGTACCACGAAGGACCTGCCTCTTTTTCAGCAGACGGCCAATTCATGGCCTTTACCCGAAACAATTACGAAGCCAGGAGTTCTGATGGCACCGTAAAATTGAAAATCTTCTTCTCCACGCAGAATGAAGAAGGGATCTGGTCAGAACCCCTTCCCTTTAAACTGAATAGCAACGAATACTCGGTGGGTCATCCGGCACTGAGTGCCGATGGAATCCGAATGTATTTTTCAAGTGACATGCCCGGCGGATATGGTGGGGTGGACCTGTACCTGATTGATCGCAGCGAAGAAGCTATTTGGGGCGATCCGGTAAACCTGGGACCGATGATCAACACCGAAGCCAATGAACTCTTCCCCTTCTTCCAGGAAGAACAGCAGGTATTGTTCTTTGCCAGCAATGGCCATTTCGGACTTGGTGGCCTGGACATTTTTGTAGCCCAGGATGCCGGGAATAACTCGTTCTCCAAAGTGCTTAACGCCGGTGCGCCGCTGAACACACGTTCAGACGATTTTGGCATAATCGTAGATCCACAAATGGTATCGGGTTACTTCAGCTCAAACCGCGAGGGAGGCCAGGGCGACGACGATTTGTATGCATTACAAATCGCAAAGCCATTCCGCTTTGGAAAGATCATCAAAGGGACTGCCAAAGACCCGTCAGGTATGGTGCTGTCCGGTGTTCAGGTGAGCCTGAAAGACGCTTCGGGTACTGTGATCCAATCAGCTACCACCGGGCCAGACGGCCGTTTCCAGTTTGCCGCAGAGCCCGATCTGGATTTTGCGCTAGGCGGATCTAAATCCGACTATTTCGATGGAAAAAATACCGCATCAACCCGCACGCCAAATGATGAAATCATCGCGGATCTGATGTTGGAAAAAGACCCGGGCTTCTCGTTATATGCCCTGGTGACCAATAAGAAAACAAGAGAGCCTTTACCCGGTGTGAAATTGACCATCCACGACCAACTCAATGGTCAAAGCGAATCGCTGGTCACACCCGAAAGCGGTGATTTCCGCAAAGCGCTCAGCGGCAAGAAACTCAATGACCGGGGAGAGTATGTATTCACCCTGGCTAAAGAAGGATTTTTTACCAAAACCCTGACCTACAAGGAAACATTCAACCGTCCGGGGCAATACGATCTCCACGTAAAAATGGACTTCTCCATGGATCCGGTGGTGGATGATCTGTCCAAACTGGTGACCATCAAGCCCATCAATTTCGACCTGAACAAATTCAATATCAGACCGGACGCCGCTGCCGAACTGGATAAAATAGTTTCTATTATGAATCAATATCCCGGCATGGTGGTGGAACTTGGCGCACACACCGACTGCCGGGGCAGCTTGAAATACAACGAGGACCTTTCCGACAAGCGAGCCAAAGCTTCAGCGGCCTACATCAAAGAGCGCATCAGCAAACCCGACCAGATTTTTGGCAAAGGGTACGGTGAATCCAGATTGCTAAACGACTGCGCTTGCGAAGGCGGAGTTAAATCCACCTGCAGCGATGAAGAACATCAGCTTAACCGGCGAACCGAATTCAAGGTGATCAGCACCGGAAACGATCAATTGGAAATCATCAATAAGAGCAGCAACTCGTTTGATTAGTTCTTAGGGCTTTCGCTCTTTAAAATGAGGTGAGCAGATTACCTGCTCAAAGCCACCCGACCGCTAAAAGCACGCTTACCGATATCCGTGCGGACGATGTACAGGCCAGCCGGAACATCAGAAAGATTCAGTGAAATAGCGGTACCATCCGCAATTACGGACTGCTGGAACACTAGACGGCCGGCTACATCCTGCACCCTTATTACTCCCTGACCGCTTACTCCGGATGGCAAGTTCAGGATCACCTGCCCCGTGCTCGGGTTGGGAAAAACCGCCAACTGATCAACCCGTGGACTGTTGATGCCAATCGGTTCCACCAACTTGCAATCTTCGGGAACAGAAGCAAAATTTACCCCGCCGTTGTCTTTGTAGCGCTGAACAAATTCCTGGTAGTAAAGATTGGCTATGGTATCGTCGTGAATGACCAGAAAGTTTTCATCACTGCGGCTGGTTCCGTTAGTGGTCCAGTTCCCGGAGCCGGTGATGACCATCGGATCTTTGTTGGGGCACTGTGCATCCACCAGCGCGTATTTGTGGTGAAACAGGTTGGGCTGATTCTCCAGGAAGAGATTGGGGCCTAAGGCGCCGCGCAGAACCGTCCACTGGGTGGCGGTTGTGTCAATGTCTTCGATGATCGCTGCGCCGAATGCCCCTGCCCCAACGGCATCTTCAACCGCATAACTCAGGTTAAAACGGGTCCAGTTAAAGATGGCCATGTGAACATCATTGTCAGCAGATTCAAGCTTTTCAATGATTCGATTTTCTGCCCCGTCAGAGCCGCTAAAGAAAAGCTCGACTTCATTTCCACCGACAATGAATTTTGTTGGAGTATTGGCCTGTTTTTCAGGACCCCATTTTCCGCCAAACATTTCTTCGAACTCAAGCCGGTAAGCACGCGCAAGGCTCTGGTCCTGAATCACGATAATATTGTTGTAGTCCGTGACCAATTGAGCATCGGTCCAATTGGTTGAACCGGCAAGAACCAAAGGTTTGGAAGGATCGGTGCTATTGGCATCCACCACCACAAACTTATTGTGCATCAGTCCGTAAAAACCGCCGCTCGGCGCAGTGCCACTAGGTGACGTTTTTTTGTTCGAAAATCCGATATCAACCAGCGACCAGGCGCTGCTGTTCACATCGGTATTAGCCACCATCCTGACCACTACTCCGCGATCGTAAGCCGCATTGATAGCGTCAACTATGCCGTTGTCGTTGTCCAGATTGTAAATGGCGATGTCCAGGGTTTGATCGGCGGCATCAATAACCGCAATGATGGAATCATCAAAAGTCTGGTTTAGAAAAGATGCGTTCAGGCCGGAAGACACGGAGTTGTCAACCGGATTGTTGAACCATACACGAATATCACCGGTTGAATTGGAGATGGTCGCCATCGTTACCACATTGGAGAACGAGGTATCATCCGTTGCACTGATGCTGGCGGCCTGAATAAAATAGAGGGTTCCTGCGGTCAATCCCACAAGATCGAGGTTGTGATCGGTGGTCAGGGAAGCATTGCTTGCAGTGGTGCCGAGCGCAGGCGTTGTTCCGTAGTACAGGATGGTATTGCCATCGGACAGCGTCTCAAACGAAACCGTAAAACTTGTTTTGGTAATGTTAGACTGGGTCAGCGGTGAGCTGATGATCGGCGGATTGCCCGGCGGAACAAGGTCCGTCAGGAAACGCGGCAACAACTGATAACCCGTACTTGGAGACGATGCACTGAACTGCGACATAATACCGATAATGTCCACCGGATCAGAAGGAATCGGTGAGCTCGCCAGTTCGGTGGTACCGTTAACGCGAATGACGCCGGAACCTGCAGCATCATTGACTGTGTAATTGGCAGAACTCCCACTGAAAGCTCCGGAGCTGACAAAGGAGCAGGAAGGAATTCGAACCAGGCGGCCTTCATAGGCTTCCGTAAATCCAGATACGGTGGTCAGGGTAATCGGAGCCGGCAGCGGGTTGCCGCTGTTCAAAATACTCAGCGACGTGGTTGGGCTGACTTCCAACAGGTTATTGAAAGAGAGTAACGGGCCGCTTACTAAAATAGAATCTCCTATGTTGATGGTGGTAGCCACCGCAAAATCGTACACGCCAATTCCCCCTGTATTATCCTGGATATAGCGGATAACACCCAATTCAGCCCCGTTTGTGACAATGCCCTTGACCGTCACGTTAGTGCCGAGAGGAAGAGCTCGTGCGGCTGCAATGGTGATGGGACTTTGCGCGGACATGCCAGAGGCCAAAGCGATCAATCCGAGGAACAGAAAAGTAGAAAGGCGCATAGCTTATAAGCAGTTTTTGTAGGGTCGGTGGTAAATTCAGTTCGAAATTTGCGTGACAAAATTAAAGGTTCTGCCCGCCACGAAAGGCAAAATCCCGTCTTTGGGCCCTTTTTTCGTCTTTATTGCCGGATAAAAGAGGAGGTATAAGCGGTTCTTGCTCCCTGAAGCCGGATCCGGAAAGATCCTTGCGGTAGGTTGCTCAGGTCAAGCGAAAGCGTTTGTTCACCGGCGGCAAGTTGAATTTGCCGCTTCAAATGCACCCGACCCAGAACATCCGTGATTTCAAGCAGGTAATCCCCGCCGTCAATGGCTAAGCCGGACCAAAAAATCAGACCTTCGGTTGGGTTTGGTGCAAGAACGCTGGCAACAAGGCTGTTGGAACGCTGAACCGCTTTAATCGGGCTGAAATCTTCGGTCCCATCCAGATCGGTCTGGCGCAGGCGATAGTAGGAAATTCCGTTCAGCGGCTGATCATCGTAAATGCTGTATTCGCGCTTCTCCGTGCTGGTGCCGGCGCCGCTTACCCGTATCAATTCCAGGAAGTTAATCCCGTCGGCGCTGCGCTCCACGGTGAAATAGTCGTTGTTCAGCTCCGTGGCGGTCATCCACTCAACCAGTACCTGAGCTCCTGCGTTTGACGCCGTAAACTCCACCAGTTCAACCGGCAAAGGTGTACCGCCCCCACCGGGCGCAAAGTCCGAAAAGCCGGTGTATCCCATTCCGGGGATGTTAAACCATTGACCAACGGAGCAGACGTCACCATCTAGCGCATACGGTGACCAGGGCAACGCCAAA
>JANNSM010000295.1:0-6213 GCA_031402635.1 Bacteroidota bacterium
AGTTCGGAAAGAACAGTTTTACGGGTAATGGCCGACCCTTGCAGACTAATATGGAGAAGGAACTCTCCCGGGTTAAAGCCGAACTGCGCAACATCACCATGGAGCGGGACATCTTAAAAAAGGCGATCAGCATCTTCTCCAAGAGCGACGGGAAAATCTACGAGTTCATGAGCAACTACCTAGACAAATTTTCTGTTGAGAGGATGTGTAAGGTCTTTGAAGTGTCCAAAACCTCCTATTACCGCTGGCTTTCCAAGCCCAATGCGGTTTGGAAGTAACGCAACCTGGCCTTGGGCGCTGAGATAAATATGGCGTTTGAAGCCAGTCGGCATCTTCAGATAGTAAAATTATCTATTAATAAAAAAATTATAACAAATATTAATTATACAATTATCTTTATCTTGATGAAATCAGTACGATAGTTATAAACTTACACAAAAACCATAAAAATAATAATATGAAATTTATAAGATGTTGCTCATACAGTACGATCTTTAAAAAGACAAAGATAAGATTATTTACATCGTTTATATGTGTATTTGTAATTATTTCATCATCATGTGACATTAATCCTATATCCGCTGAATTTGCTGTATACAAAGATGGAAATATTACCAGTAACCCAATAACAATCTTTGTTGGAGACTCTGTTCAATTTGTGAATGAATCATTAACTACAATCACTCAGAATTACTACAAGTGGACTTTTGAAGGTGGTACCCCTAATATAGTTGGCGGTCTTTTTGGTTCTGGTAGTATTCCTGGCAATACGCCTCCTCCAATTTTTTATTATACTCCCGGAACCTATCAGGTAAAGCTTGAAATGGAATCTAGAGCTGGAGATAATACTCCCAGAGACACCAGAGTTCGGGAGGGTTTTATAACAGTTGTTGATCCATCAGTTTCCGGCGGATGCGGAGGGGTAACTACGGTTTCCGACATTGATGGGTATACCTATAATGTTATTCAAATAGGTGGACAATGTTGGATGAAGGAGAATTTAAGGACTACAAAATACAAAGACGGTTCTCCGATCCCTACCTACTTGTCCAATTCCGAATGGTATGATGCCACCTACGGGGCCTACGCTGTTTATGATAATGACCCGGTGTACAGTTACACCTTTGGTGAATTTTATAATTACTATGCTGTTGCAACGGGTAATTTGTGCCCGGATGGTTGGCACATACCTACAAAATCTGAATGGGATGCATTGCTAACCGCAATAGGTGGCGAGTCAGCAGCGGGTGCGCTAAAAGCTACAACTACATGGGATGCTCCAAATACCGGTGCCACCAATAGCAGTGGATTTACTGCATTGGGTAGCGGATTTAGAGTTCTTGATGGCAGTTTCTATGGTTTAGGGCTCGAAGGTCATTTTTGGTCTTCTACGGAGACTGCAGATGGCGGAGCTTTTCATTTGATATTATCATCCACACAAGCTGAAGGATACATTGAAGGATATCCTAAGAATAATGGTTTCAGTTGTCGCTGCATTAAGGACTGATTCTTTTCCTCAAACAATGGAAAAGCTTGGGTGCAATTAATGCGGTTGCCCAAATAGACGACGGACCCATATCGGGTCCGTCTTTTTATATGTGGGGTAATAGGGAAGGGATAAACGGAATGGGAAACAGGATACATTAAACCAACGAACGCTATCTGAAGACTATAGGTGTCAATCAATTTATTATTTAGTAGGGTCTATCCATGTCCGGGGCCGCCATGATCATCGCCCTCATCATCATCGTCGTCACCATCGTCACATCCGTCATCATCGTCACATCCGTCCTCACCGCCACCACCATGACCGCCATGATCGTCGGCAATAACCACTAGTTCGGTGCCTGCGCCATCAAAGGCTACGTCAATGTCTTCTCCACCGGGGCTTACAGGATAGAGTTCGAACCAATAATAAATTTCCGGTCCCGTTCCACAGATTTTGCCTTCGTGGATGGTATAATCCGGGTAAGCGGCAGCAACCGCGTCCAGGACTGTGGCAGGAAAACTGCTGATTGGTATATCGTCATCACAGTCAAGCGTAACGGTGTCACCGGACGGGGTAATAATCGTACTGGTTCGCAGCGTCGTCGCCGGTACCCCGGCAATGTCTTGAGGATTGCATGCCTGGAATAGTTGAAGAGCAGGGAGCCCTATCAGAAGGATAAGTGATCGAAGGCCGGGAGCGATCAATTTCGGGTTTTTCATGGTCAGAACAATTTACTTGGAGTGAAATTTGGCTTCGCTTTTATCGCGATTACTGCACAAACAAACGCCCTTTGGAGGCGGGCATTTTATTTCTTTTACCGAGCGGGGCAAATTATGGGCTGAACGGGTTAAAACGATGACCCGGTGATTTTGACTCTTTTGACATCGGGGATCAAATCGAGTGGTTCCCTGATTTTTTTCTATTTTTCCCGGGTGCTTGACTGATCATTTTCCACCGGCTATGAAAACGCTGTCCCGTATCCGTTCTGTTGAAGATTACCATCGTCTTTACGAATACAGTATTGCCGATCCCGAAGGATTTTGGGCTGAACAGGCCGAAAGTTTCTTGTGGCGAAAACGCTGGGATCGCGTTTTGGAATGGAATTTCCGCGATCCGGAGATCCGCTGGTATTCCGGAGGTGCGTTGAACATTACCGAAAACTGCCTTGACCGCCATCTTGCCAGGCGAGGAGAAAAGATAGCCTTACGCTGGGAGCCGAACAATCCTGAGGAACCAATACGGACGTTTACCTACACAGAATTGCATGCTGAGGTCTGTCGTTTTGCCGAGGCCCTTCGAGCCCAGGGATTACAAAAGGGCGACCGGATCTGTTTTTACATGCCCATGGTTCCCGAACTGATGATCGGTCTATTGGCATGTGCCAGGATCGGGGCAGTTCATTCCGTGGTGTTCGCCGGATTTTCCGCGCAGTCGCTTGCTGAGCGGATTCAGGATTGCGCATGCAAAATGGTCATTTGCAGCGACGGAAATTTTCGCGGTGCGAAAACGATTCCGGTAAAAGCCGTTGTTGACGAGGCGCTGAGCCGTGGTTGCCCAAGCGTAGAGAAAGTGGTTGTTCTGAAACGCTCCGATTCCCCGGTTGACTGGGTTGAAGGCCGCGACTGCTGGTGGCATGACCTCTGCCGTAATGATATTTTAGACAGTGCCCCGGAAGTGATGGACCCGGAGGACACTCTGTTTATTCTCTACACCTCCGGTTCAACCGGCAAACCCAAAGGTGTCGTCCACACCATAGGTGGCTATATGGTTTATACGGCATTCAGCTTTCTGAATGTTTTCCAGATTGAGGAAAACGATTTGTATTGGTGTACCGCCGATATAGGATGGATAACCGGTCATTCATACGTTGTTTACGGACCCTTGCTTTGCGGAGCGGGAGTCCTGATGTTTGAAGGGGTACCGAACTGGCCAGACCCCGGACGATTTTGGGCAGTTTGTGAGAAACACGCAGTTTCTATTTTTTATACGGCACCGACCGCAATCCGGTCGCTAATGGCCTATGGTGACCAATGGGTTTCTCCTTATGACCTCAGCCGGATCAGGGTACTGGGCACGGTAGGTGAGCCGATCAACGAAGAAGCCTGGCATTGGTACCAGCACCATATCGGCCGGGATA
The DNA here is from genome assembly GCA_031402635.1 of Bacteroidota bacterium. Lineage (GTDB taxonomy): Bacteria > Bacteroidota > Bacteroidia > Chitinophagales > BACL12 > WGOA01. The sequence goes on from JANNSM010000295.1 coordinate 3,627, forward strand.
CTTGCCCAATCGTGGACACCTGGTGGCAAACCGAAACCGGGGGAATTATGATTTCCCCGATTGCGGGCATAACCGATCCCCTTAAACCTTGTTTTGCCATGCTGCCGTTGCCGGGTGTTCAACCAGTGTTGGTCAGCCCTGAAGGAAGACTGCTCACGGAAATCGAGGCCGAAGGGCTGCTGTGTATCCGGTTCCCCTGGCCTTCGATGTTGCGCACCACTTATGGCGATCACGAGCGGTGCCGCACGACCTATTTTGCCCCGTTCCGCGATCTGTATTTTACCGGTGACGGCTGCCGCAGGGATGCCCAGGGAAATTACCGGATCATCGGCAGGGTAGATGACGTGATTAATGTCTCCGGGCACCGGCTTGGAACTGCGGAAATCGAAAATGCGATAGACGAGCACGATGACGTGATTGAAGCGGCGGTGGTCGGTTATCCGCACGATATCAAGGGACAGGGGATTTATGCTTACCTGGTCTGTGGGCACCACGTCAGCGATCACGAGCGTTTTAAGCGCGAAGTGCTTGAAACCGTAACCCGGGTTATCGGGCCCATTGCCAGGCCGGATCACATGCAGATTGTTTCGGGCCTGCCCAAGACCCGGTCCGGAAAAATCATGCGCCGCATCCTTCGAAAAATTGCGTGCGGCGAACTGGACACGCTCGGCGATACCTCAACATTGCTCAACCCGGAAATCATCGGCGAAATTGTTTCGGATTCCCTGCACGGAAAGGTTTCCTGAATCGGGCTAAAAAAAAGAGCCCGCGAAATCGCGGACTCTTTCATTCTTTCAATTTCTAACAGCCTCAAGCTTTTTCGAGCTCTTTCCAGGCCAGGTAGAAATCAACTTTTTCGATCGATTTATCTGCAATGCGGGCGTTCATGTCGTCCACTGTTTTTGGTGGCGGCACGATCACTTTCTGTCCTTTTTGCCAGTTCAGGGGCAGAGAAACACTGTGCTTGTCGGCCGTCTGCAGGGCATCGAGTACCCGCAGGATCTCGTCCATATTCCGGCCTACGTTCAGCGGATAGTACATGATCAGCCGGATTTTGCGATTGGGGTCAATGAAAAAAACCGCGCGAACCGTTTCGGTGGCGCTTGCATTGGGTTGGAGCATCCCGTACAGTTTGGACACCTTCATATCCAGGTCGGCGATAATGGGAAAATCAAAATACACTCCGGTATTGGTTCGCACGTTGTTGACCCAGGCCAGGTGGGAATGAATCGAGTCAATGCTCAGGCCCAGGAGCTTGGTATTTCGAACATCAAATTCGGCCTTGCGATTGGCGAAACCACTCATTTCGGTGGTACATACCGGGGTAAAATCCGCCGGGTGACTGAACAAAACCACCCACGATTTGGCGACGTATTCACTCAGCGTCAACGGACCGAAGGTTGTGGTGGCGGTAAAATCAGGCGCGATGTCACCGATCCGCGGCATGGCGGCCATGGTGGCGTTGTTGTTGGTTTCTATATTGTCCATGGGTTCGTATCTTTCTGGATGATCTGACTTGATGACTTAATTACTTACGGGGAAAATAGTTTCGAATTTTCCCCGCGGTTGATAGGCAAAGCTATTCGCAGAATATGGGATAGACAGTGATGCAAGTCAGTAAGACACAGAATTTGTTAAACAGTTTTATGTCGAAAGGTTCTAGTTTTCTATTGATGTTTTTCGTGCCCTGCTGGATATCTGCCCAGCAAATCCATAAGCCAGACGTGGAAAGTGAACGGTATTCTGTTGTCCTTAAAACGCTGTTGAGCCATACCGTACCGGAGATCGGGGTCGAAGAGCTGGCAGACCTGGAGCATGCGGTATTGCTGGACTCCCGCGAACCCAACGAGTACAAAATCAGCCGGATTGCCGGCGCCCGCCACGTCGGTTTTGACCATTTCGACCTGAAAAACCTGGCTGACCTGGACCGGAATACCCTTGTTGTGGTTTATTGCTCTGTGGGTTACCGGAGTGAGAAAATTGCCAAAAAACTGTTGGAAGTTGGTTTCAGCCGGGTGTACAATCTGTACGGGGGAATTTTTGAATGGGTCAACGAGGGTTTTCCGGTGGTGGATGCTTCCGGACAGCCAACCAACCGGGTTCACGCCTACAGCCAGACCTGGGGTTTGTTCCTGAATGGCGGTGAAAAAGTGTACAGTTCCGAGTAATCAGATCAGTAATCAGATCAGTAATCAGGCAAGCATTTTCCCGCGATAAAATCCTCCCTGTACTTAAAAACCCTGACACAAAAGCGGTAAATTGCGTTGTCAAAACCTACCAATGAAAATTTCCACCTTTTTTCCCGTGCTTGCGATGATTGCGGTTGCCTCTATGTCTGGCTGTTCTACTTCACCCCAAGCCAAAACCCTTGAACCACAGGCCTTTCAGGCACAGTTGGCGGCTGACCCTGACGCTTTGTTGATTGATATTTACCGTACCGATAAACCCCGTCAAATAGGGCTTCCCAACGCAAAAGTGCTTAAGGTAGGCGAGCAGAAGCCCCGCACGGCTTTTTCAGGGACAGATCGCCAGACCGCGGTTTACGTGTATTGTGGTGATGGCCAGGGATCTTCCCAAATGGCGAAAA
>JANNSM010000296.1:0-16888 GCA_031402635.1 Bacteroidota bacterium
AGTCGCGCAACCGGCTTTTCCACTTCAAAAATCGCCGTGCCCGAAGCGCGGCAGTAATAGTCATAGCCCAGCCGGCTGACCAGGTCAATGCGATGCGGATCAATATGACCGTTTTTGCCAAAAATGGAATCAGCCAAGTGCATGCGAACAATATCGGCGATGATCAGGTTGCCGGCGCCGCCTTGCTGGCCCAATTCAATAATATCTCTTACGGTGCACTCAAACTGTACCGGACTTTCTGCCACGCGGGACGGTCGAATATTTTCAGAAGGAAGCGCGGTAAATCCAGCTTTTTCAAATTCGTTGATGCCGCGCGGGTAAGCGGTGCTCGCCAGTGACATTTGCTGAACCATGGCATAACTCACCATATTGATCACCACTTCCGGCACTTCCCGGATATTGAGCAGCGTGTCTTTCTGGGCACCGGTTTTCCCGCTTTTCGCAGGGCTGAAAACCACTACGGGTGGATTGGAACTGAACAGGTTGAAAAAACTGAACGGCGCCAGGTTTGGACGTCCTTCTGCGTCAACCGTAGAAGCAAAGGCAATCGGTCGGGGAGCGATTGCCGACAAAAAAATCTGGTGTCGTTCGGGAAGTGGAAAATCAGCCGGAGAATTGGAGCGAAAAGTCATGGAAGGGAGCTGGGAATTAATTTGGAACGCTTGTTCTGAAATTGCGGAATTTGAAGCTCAGGTTGCCGGTAAAATCTTGCAGCGGCTTTCGCCAAACCCGATCCGGTAACCCTTGCCCTGAGCCCATCCGCGGAGGATGACTGTGTCGCCATCTTCAAGGAATTTTCTTTCGCCAAAACCCGGAATCACAATGGGCTTGGTTCCTTTCCAGGACAGTTCCAGCATGGAGCCGAAACTCTCCGGGTCCGGCCCGGAAATGGTGCCGGAAGCGTACAGATCGCCGACATTGATATTGCAGCCATTGCAAGTCTGGTGAGCCAGTTGTTGAACCATATTCCAATACAGGTGGCGATAATTGCTCTTGCAAACGGTCCAGGCGCTGCCGCCTTCCGGCTGGATAGCCACTTCGAGTTGGATATCGTAGCTTTTTTTACCCTCATACTCAAGGTATGGCAGAACCGGGGGCTCCTGCACAGGGCTTTTGATTTTAAATGATTCCAGCGCCTCCAGGGTTACAATCCAGGGAGATACCACGGAGCCGAAATTTTTCCCCAGAAAAGGGCCGAGCGGAACGTATTCCCATTTCTGGATATCCCGTGCACTGAGGTCATTAAAAAGCAAAAGGCCGAAAATGTGCTCTTCTGCCTTGCCTGTTGAAATGCTGTCGCCGAGTATCGTGCTTTTACCGGTGACAAAAGCCACTTCGAGTTCAAAATCTAGTTGTCTGGAAGGCCCAAAAACGGGGGCGGTTGCTCCGTCCGGCATCTGCTGGCCTTTGGGGCGGTGTATCGGTGTTTCGGAGATAACAATGCTTGACGAGCGGCCGTGGTATCCAACGGGCATGTGCCTCCAGTTGGGCAACAGCGCGTTGGCCGGGTCGCGGAACATCTTGCCAACGTTGGTGGCATGGTCTATGGACGAGTAGAAATCGGTATAGTCCCCGACCTGAACGGGCACCTGCATTTCAGCCGAAGAACGGCGCACGATACATCGTTCGCGCAGGGCGTGGTTGTCGCGCAAGTCCGGGTTGTCGTGAACCAACAAATCCGTCAGACGCTGACGAATTCCTACCGTAACTCCTTTGCCAAGAGCGATCAGATCATTCAGGTAGGGTTGATTCAACGTGGACGCCATCATGCCCCGGATGTTCAGCATTCCGCCCTGAAACAGCGCCGACAAATCCAGAATATAATCGCCAATGGCAACACCGGGTCTGGCTGACCGGTCGCGGGTGCGAAAGATTCCAAAGGGAAGATTCTGAACGGGGAAATCCGATTCAGGCGAAATTTCGATCCAGGATTGTAGGACGGGTTCGGTTGATCGGCTCATAAATGGGGCAAATCGGATGAAAATGGCCTTTAAACGACAAAATGACCTGGTAATGGGCAAAGGGAATGGAAACCGGCCAAATTTAGCATTTCCCCTTCTCGCAATCCGTTAAATCGGGATATTCGGGCTTAAGGCTATTTTGCAGGGCAAATCCACCTTAACGAGCTGATGGAAATCCTGGTCATTCTCCTGCTCACGTTGATCAACGGCTTTTTCGCCTTATCCGAAATTGCCCTTGTTTCTGCGCGCAAGTCCCTTTTGGAACAGAAAGCCAAACAAGGGCATATGGGTGCCAGGGCTGCCCTGAAACTCACCCGGGACCCCCAACAATTTCTAAGCGCCGTACAGGTTGGCATCACGCTGATCGGCATCGTTCAGGGTGTTTATGGCGGCGAAGTTGTTGCCGGCTATTTAGCGCCCTGGCTGAACTCGACCGGGCTGGCGCCCAATACGGCATATACCCTGGCCCTTGCCGGCAGCATCGTCCTGATCACCTACCTCTCGATTGTTTTGGGCGAATTGATCCCGAAATCCTATGCCCTTCAACATGCCGATTCTCTTGCACTGGCCGTATCGCCGGTGCTGGATATTTTTTCGAGGATCACCTATCCCTTTGTGAAATTTCTCACCATCAGTACACAATTGGTACTGAGGTTGTTCGGGATTCGGAATGTGGCCAATGAACAGATTACGGAGGAAGAACTGAAAGCCATGATCAGGACCGCTCGTCAACAGGGAGTCATGGAGCATGACGAAGAGCTTTTACACGAAAACGTCTTTCGGTTTTCAGACAAAAAGAGCTACAGCCTCATGACACACCGCAACGAAGTTGTGGCCATTGACATGAACGCCAGGCGGGAAGATATCTCCAGGGTACTGCAGGACAATCGCCATTCGTATTTTCCGGTTTACGAACAGAACAAGGACAACATGAAAGGAATTCTGGCCGCCCGGGATTTTTTTATGTATCCGGAAAAAACGGTCGCCGAGCTGATTAACCCGGCAGTTTTTGTGCCGGACTCCATGCTGGCCTGGTCGGTGATGCAGCGGTTCAAAAAAGAAAAACGGCATTTCGGTATTGTGATCAATGAATACGGTGCTTTTGAGGGAATTTTGACCCTCCATGACCTGACGGAAGGCGTTTTTGGCAATATCCCGGATGCGGGTGAAGATTCGGAAGGCGAATACCTGGTGCAGCGTGAAGATGGAAGCTGGCTGGCCGATGGCTCAACCCCGGTGGATGATTTACAGGTTAAGCTGAATTGGGAATGGATTATTAGATATAAAGGAAACTATGTTACGCTATCCGGAATTCTTATGGAATACCTGCAGCATATTCCCAAAGCCGGCGAGATCATTACCATTCACGGGTTTACGTTTGAAATTCTGGATATGGACGGCGTACGGATAGACAAAGTCCTGATCAGCCCGGACAAAAAGCAACCTGCCTAAGCTAATATATTTTGTTTTCAGATAATGGGTAAGGCTGAATGCCGGCCAAATTTACCGTCAGTCAAAACCAACTAATAAATATTTCGTTTCAAAGCCGGTTACCCATTATTCCGGTGCAAAAATGGAGGTATCTTGATTCATTCATTACCGCCGTTTCCACGCATGCGACTTCTCCTGTTTTGTTTTTCAATCCTGGCGTTTACCGGCGCCCGCAGCCAGATTGCGGTTGACTACAACGGTTCAAACCGGGTTTTTCACACCATGGAAATCCTTTTTACCGGTGGAACGAGTTTCTGTGAGCAGGAAAAGCCAGACAACACCCACCTTTTCCGGGCTACGTTTACGCACAGCACCGGCAAGGTGATCCGCATTTACGGACATTGGGCTGCCGATGGCAACGCCGATTCTTCGGAGGCCAGATGCGGAAACTCCTGGCGGATCTATTTCACCCCCACCCTGTCCGGTCAATGGACCATGACCACCGATTTTCACACCGGGGTAACGGGAAAGGATTTGTCCTTTGCCACAGGCACTAACGGCGAACTGGATGGCATCTCAGACACCTTGCCCACGATCCTGGAAACGGATGCCCTGGTTCCTGACTTTCGAAAAATGGGCGTTGTGACCAACCGGTTCAAGGTAGATTCCGTGAAGTCTCCTTATCCTTATGTTACCGGCGAACAGCGCAGCTTCGTTTTTACCGGTGCAGGTTCGCCGGAAGATTTCCTGGGCTATACAAGCTTTGATGCAACGCCTGAACCCGGAGGCGACAGCACCTACAGCACAGATTACGCCGCACATATGGACGATTTTAAACTATATCCGCAAGCGGTATTGTGGGTTAGGGACAGCGACACACTTGGCCGGGAAATTTACGGGGCACTGGAGTTCCTGTATAACCAACGGATCAACAACCTGTCGCTGATTTTAAACAATGCTACCGGCGATGGTCGCAATGTGTATCCTTATGTTGACAAAGACAGCACCGGCGTTTTTGACATCTCCAAAACCGACCAGTGGTTCAATATCATCCAATACGCCAATGTCCGGGGAATCAATATTGAATTAACCTTCGCAGAATCCGAAAACGACGATAATGTATTCGGTTCTTCGACCTTGAGTCAAAATGGGTTCAATTACCTGAAACGCATGGTGAGCACTTACGGCTCGCTTCCCGGAATTACCTATGCAGTTGGTGAAGAATGCGACCTGGATGCAGCGGTAGCCGCAGAAGCGCTGCGAACCATCAACACCCTGGATGCCTATGATCACCTGCTCGGCCTGAATACCCGCAAACGCAACAGGCCTCCTTCGGATGGCCTTTCCTTTCAGTATTGGTATGACCGTTTGGCAGGTTTTACTGCTCCTGCCGATACCAATGTTACCTATGCACCCATGCAGGTTCAGGGAACGCTGGATGGAACTGCGGTAACTTTTGAAAGCATGCTGGATGATGCCAAGCCATACATGGACAGCACCAATTGGGTTTTTAACATCCGGGAATCGGGAACCGGCGGTCAGGGATCGGTTAAACCGGATGATCCCCTGCTTTCGGGCAACAGTGCTTTCAAGTACCGCCGCCAAATCCTGTACGCAGGTTTATTTCGGGGCTTTGGCGGAGTGAATATCTATTTCGGGTCCACCTACCCGGGCAAGACCGATATTTCATCAACAGATTTTCGCGATTACGACACTGCGTGGGCAATGCAGCGTGTTGCCCGATCATTTTTCATGAAGTTGGAATGCCTTGAATGCTTTCAATACTCGGAGGATTGGAGTGCGTACACAGCTTCCCGGATAGAGCGTTTTTGGGTTATGTACAACGCCGTAAGCGACGCGTTTATCGGCTACGGATTTCCGCTTGGCGATGAGGTTATAGAACCGGGAACGCTCAAGATCAATATTCAAACACCCGGAAATTACCGGGTATCCTATGTAAACCCGGAGACCGGTTTTTTTATGGACACCTTTGAATTGACCGGATTACCAACCGGTCTCATTGATCTGCCTATTCCGGCGGGAAGGCTGGATGAGGACTGGATTGTGGTCGTTGTCCGGTGGTGCGACAGTTGCTGAGCGTGCTTTTTCGGACCGTTCAACGCATTTACATCGCCCCCCCCTCCCCCGGCTCGGGGTCGTCGTCAAAATGAATATCGCGCCGGCTGGCGGCCTTCTCCATAACCCGGAGTATGACGGCCCCCGCCAGGGCACCGGGATCTCCGGCGGCCAGCGATGAGCGGGCAACCCGCTCGTCAACATCAATGCGGTAAAGCAGGCGAAACAACTGTTCGGGGTCCTGGCTGGCGAGTTGGGTAATTCGTAATGTCAGCGACCGGTGCAGTTCGGCAAGACCAGGAGGCAGCGCAGAAGCTGGTTGAACACCCGTCACGGTTTCCAAACCAGCCGTGGACTCTGGTTCCACCACAGGTCCAAAAACAGCGATAAGCGAGCGGATAACTTCAGCATGGACCACTTGGTCTTTCATTACCGGATTGATTTTTCCAGAACACTCATTCCAAAGAGAGCGAAATCGTATTTAACCGGATCTGCAGGATCCAGTTGACGGAGTGCGGCCGTGAGTTCCAGGGCTGCGGCCCAGTCCGTCTGGCGGCGTTGCAGCAATCCCAACATTCGCGCGGTGCGATCAACATGGACGTCAAGCGGGCAAATCAGTTGTGCGGGAGAGATGCCCTTCCACATGCCGAAATCAATGCCCCGGCCATCATCGCGAACCATCCAGCGCAGAAACATATTCAATCGCTTGCAGGAGCTTTTTCGCTCGGGCGTAGCGACGTGTTTTGCCGTGCGTGCGGTAAAATCGGCACCGGAAATGAAGTCCCGGTGAAACCCCGAGAGTGCAGGTCCGACATCCAGCGCGTCCGGCGGAAGATGGCGCGTAAATGCAGCTTCCAGGCTGTCGTGGTCGCGGTAGTGCCGCTGGAGGAAGTCCAGAAAGTAAAGCGCATCCGTGGCGTTAAAAGTCCGGTGTTTGAAGTCCAGGAACCGCCGCCGGTCGCGCTCGCGGTGATTTCGGATGAATGACAACGGAGCGTTATCCATGAGCGCCAGGAGTTGCTCACCGCTGGCCAGAATGCTCTTGCGATTTCCCCAGGCCAGCATGGCTACCCAAAAACCGATGATCTCGCGATCGGCAGCAAGGCTGAACCGGTGCGGGAGCGAAATTGGATCTCCGGCGATAAAGTCGGTGCGGGCGAAACGGTCGTATCGCTCGTTGAGCAATTCGCGGAGTGCTGACCGGGAAATACTGCTGGGAGCGGAAACAGTCATGTTCAGGCTGAATCAGGTATTCAACGCATTTTCCAGGTCGGCAAGCAGGTCTTCAATGTCCTCAACCCCGACACTCAGCCTCATTAACGAGTCGGTAAGTCCGTTGCGGATGCGCTCTTCGCGGGGAATAGAGGCATGGGTCATGGTGGCCGGATGACCAATCAGCGATTCCACACCGCCCAAACTCTCTGCGAGTGAAAAGAGTTTGGTACCCGTCAGCACCTTCACGGCAGCTTCGGCCGTGTCTTCTTTCAAGGTAAAACTCACCATGCCGCCGAAATCGCGCATCTGGCGCTTGGCCACCGCATGGTTGGGGTGATTGAGAAATCCTGGGTATAAGACCTTGCCAACCGCAGGAAATTCTTTCAACCGCGCGGCAATGACCCGCGCATTCTCACAACTGCGCTGCACCCGCAGATGCAGGGTTTTGATGCCGCGCAAAACCAGAAAACTGTCCTGTGGTCCGGGAATTGCGCCGCAGGAGTTCTGGATGAAATAGAGCCGGTTGGCCAGTTCTTCGTCGCGCAAGGCCAGCAGTCCCAGGACAACATCGGAGTGCCCACCCAGGTATTTGGTGGCCGAGTGCAGCACGATGTCCGCGCCGAGATCCAGCGGCGTTTGCAGGTAAGGAGAGGCAAACGTATTGTCCACTACGGTCAGGATTCCCCGCTCGCGCGCGATGCGACAAACCCCTTCAATGTCAACGATGTTCAGCAACGGGTTCGTCGGTGTTTCGATCCAGATCATGCGGGTCTGGTCATTCAGAAACGGGTAGATGCGCTCCGGCGCGTCCATGCCAACAAAGTGGAAGCGAATGCCGAACGGCTCAAAAATTTTGGTGAATGCCCGGTATGTTCCGCCGTATAGGTCATTAACCGAAACCACTTCATCTCCGGGTGCCAGGAGTTTAACAACCGCATCCACGGCGGCCATTCCACTGGCAAAAGCAAGCCCGAAATTGCCGTTCTCAAGCGCCGCAATGTTTTTTTCCAGGGCAATTCGCGTTGGGTTTTTAGTCCGCGCGTATTCGTAGCCCTGATGAACACCGGGAGATTCCTGAACAAAGGTGGAAGTCTGATAAATGGGGGTCATGATCGCTCCCGTAGCCGGATCGGGCTCGAGGCCGGCGTGAATCGTTTTGGTTCCGAATTTCATGGCATGGTTTGGACAAAGGTAATCCCGGTGTTCAGCAGGTATCACATTCGATTTAAATTCTATGCGTTTATCTTAAGCAAAGAATGGCCAATGAATTATTGTTAATTCTATTCAGCATACCTTTGGTGCTTTGAAAAGTTATTCGGAAATTGAGTCAGGATTAAAGGACAGCTATTTCTTGTCCGGAATACGATCAGGGTTAGGGAGGATTAAACCTGAAATTGTCCGAAACGGTTGACTGAGTTCATTGAGTCAGCCTTTTCAGACAGAACATTGACCAAAAAAGCGCATTAAAAGCGCACAGTTTTATTGAAGACGGCCCGTAAGGTCCGAAAGGTTTAAGGTACTCCTCCCGCTGCTCGAGTCACTCGTTGTAAGGGATTGTATTGCTTGAATTTTTCTGGATTTGCCGGTAAGCCATCGGAAAATTCAAGCTTTTGACATGAAGAACTTTCGCTCCCTTCCCAACTTGTTTTTTGTTTTTTGCTTTCTTTCCCCCGCGCTTCTTCGGGCTCAGGTTATAGACTGGGTCAATCTGCCTGGCAGTTTCAAGGCAGACGTTGCCGAAGATGTGGCTGTGGATTTTGCCGGCAACTCCTATTTAACCGGAAAATTTTCATTGAGCCTTGACCTCGGCGATACTACACTGGAGTCAGCAGGTAAGGAAGATATATTCATCGCTAAATACGATTCCGATGGCAATTTTCTTTGGGCACGGCGCGAAGGCGGTCCATCGGAAGATATCGGGGTGGAAATTGATGTTGACGCCGCCGGTAGTGTCTATGTCGGCGGTCGTTTTGAAGGAACGGCAACCTTTGACACCACCAGCTACCCGTCACAGGGCAACGTTGACATGTTCGTCATCAAGTATGACACGGACGGCAACTTTCAATGGGTGAATACCCTGGGTGGAAGCCGCGATGACCGTTGTCGCGGTTTGTATGTTGATCCGGCCGGCTTTGCGTATATAGGTGGCCGCTACCGGCTCAGCACAAAACTGGATGCCATCACCCTGACCGGACAAGGGGAAGAAGACGTATTTCTCGCAAAGTTGAGCCAGAGCGGTAACGTCATTTGGGCTACAACTTTTGGTGGACTCCGCAAAGATTTTGGCGAGGATATCACCGGTGACCCTGCCGGAAACCTTTACATGACCGGGAGCTATTTTCAACAAATCAATTTCCCGGATACCACCTACTTCGCCCTCGGAGATGAAGAGATTTTTGTGGCCAAGTTTGACAACGATGGCAACTATTTGTGGAGCCGCACCATGGGCAGCAATGTTCGCGATTATGGCGAAGCGCTCAACTGCGATGAGTTCGGCAATCTTTATGTTGGCGGCGCTTTTAGCGGGGAAGGGTACTTCGGGCAAGACACCCTCCAAAGCAGGGGCGAACTGGATATGTTCCTCATTAAAATGAATCCCGAGGGCGATGTGTTGTGGTCATTTAGCGCCGGTGCTCCGATCAACAATGATGTTGTTTGGGCCGTTAGCTGCGATGACCGGGGCAACGCGTTCATGTCCGGTTGGTTCAAAGGCCTGATGACCTTTGGCGATACCACCGTGCTGGGCGCCAATTCGTACAACATTTTCGCCGGAAAAATTAATGCCGCCGGCAAGGCCACCTGGGTTACCAAACTTGGCAACACCAACAGCGAAGACATCGGCCGCGGCGTTTATTGTGACCCGTCCGGGAACGTTCATGTTGCCGGTGGTTATATGGGTACGGCTACTTACGGATCGGTAACTACCACAGCACTTGGCAATTACGATATTCTCCACGCCAAGTTGAATTCCGGTCAGGATGATTGCGCTATCAGCCACGTTTATGTAGGAGAGCCTACCGATTGCAGCCTGGGAGATACGGCCTACGATATCTCCATGACGATCTACCATTATTTCGCTCCGGATTCCGGCCAGTTGAATGTCAATGGGCAATTATTTCCCATTGGTGGAAATGAGCAGACGGTAACGCTCACTGGTCTTGAACCGATTGGCGGTTTTAAGGACGTGGATATTTTCTTCACGGATAACCCGGCTTGCAGTTTCCACATTCCCAATGCCTATATCACCCCCGAGTCCTGTGACCCCTGCGCCATTTCCAATGTTACGTTAGTGAGCGTAGGAAATTGCAAAGTATCCACCAACCGCTATACGGCAAAGCTCAGGGTTAATTACACCAAAGCTCCGGCCTCCGGTTTTCTGGTCGTCAACGGGGTGGAATTCCCCATCACGTCCAGTCCCCAGGTCATTGATCTGCCAAATTTGTATTCTGATGGTCTGCCGGTTGATGTTAATGTCTATTTTTCGGAAGATCCTTTCTGCTCCTTTCAGGCAAGTTCTCTTTTTACTGCACCGGCCAGTTGCAGTACCTGCCGGATCAGCGCCATTGTGGTCAATTCAGTGGGAGAATGTAATCCGATGGATACCAGTTATACCGCAGAAGTAGGACTGGCCTTTCGCGCGTGGCCTCCTTCCGGCGGGGTTTTAGTCAACGGACAACTGTTTGACATCGTTACACCGCCGATGACGGTAACCCTAACGGAGTTGATACCCGATGGACTTCCGGTTGACTTGATGGTTGTTTTTGAAAACGACAGCCTTTGCGGAGACACACTCCTTTCCGCTTACACTGCGCCGCCGGCATGCGACACCTGCACCATTCTGAGCATCAGTGTGGGCAACCTGGGCCGTTGTAACCCGCTTGACTCCACTTTTTCTTCTGAGTTCCTGCTGACTTATACGAATCCGCCGTTAACAGACAGCATTAACGTCAATGGTCAGCTTTTCCCCATTACGGGAAGCCCTCAGGTAGTGGTAGTAGAAGGCCTCATCGGCAATGGGCTTCCAGTCAGCATAACGGCTTTCTTCACGGATGCGCCATCCTGTCTGCTCACCGATCCGGCGGTGTTTACGGCTCCAGACACCTGTCTGGACTGCCTGATCACCAACCTGGCTTTGTCAAACATCAACAGTTGTGATCCCTTTACCAACACCTATGATGCAGAGCTACAGATTGATTACCTGAATGCACCGGCTGAAGGCAGTTTGTTTGTCGGGGGGCAGACCTTCCCGATCCTGACCAGTCCCCAGATCGTGGTGTTGACCGGCCTGGTGGCAGATAGCTTGCCCGAGGACTTCACTGCGTTCTTCGCCAACGATGTGGTCTGTGCCATTGATGCACCGTCGCTTTACGTTGCTCCCGCATCCTGCGAAGCCATTTGTGAAATCACGAATATCAGTCTGCTCAACCTGACCGACAACTGCGATCCGTTCACCAATACCTATGAAGTGGAATTGCAGATCGAATACCTCTACCCGCCCCTGGATGGCAATCTGATTGTAGCAGGCCAGTCATTCCCGCTTGGCATCAGCCCGCAGAGCGTCGTAGTTACCGGACTTCTGGCAGATAACCTGCCGGAAGATTTCAGCGCATTCTTCACGAGCGATTCTGCCTGTTCCATTCTCGACACTGCGGTTTATGTCGCCCCCGCTCCTTGTGATACTTGTGGAATGCCCAGAAACCTTCGCCACACGTTGAATCCACTCCAGCCTTCTTCCGTACTGGTTGAATGGGATCCGGTGCCGAACGCTACGGTTTACCGCCTGCGCGGGCGTCGACTGCCTTCGATGGCTTTCGGTCAGGTCAATGCTTTCACCAACGGCAAAGTAGTCAACAACCTTATACCTGGTAAAACTTATGCTTGGAAGGTCAGCGCTGAATGCCCATATGATATCTCAGCCTATGCTCCGGAAGATACCTTCACGTTATTCACGGCAAGGCTGATGGATACCGAAGGAGCGTTAGGCGCAAAGCTTTCGCTGTTCCCCAACCCTTCTACCGGCCCCACGCAAGTGTTCCTGCAGTCAACAGAACGTGCTGATATCCGGATTCGTCTCACAGATCTGCAGGGCAAGTTGCTGCAACAGTTTATTCAGGCCGGAGCGCCCGGTACAAATGCCATTCCGATGGACCTGAGCCTGCTTTCCGAAGGACTTTACCTGGTAGAAGTTACCCAGGGTATGGAAAGCGGCGTGCTTCGCGTACAAATAACCCGCTAGCAAAAACCGAATACCGAACAGGAGGTAATAAAACAGCCCGCCGGATGGCGGGCTGTTTTATTTTAAGGCTGCAAATTTCTGCAAAGACTTTGGTCATGATGACCTGGTCTTCATGCTGAAATCAAAAGGTGTGTACCACAAGTCCGCTTCGCAATTTTGGCTCAAACCAGGTTGATTTTGGCGGCATCACCTGGCCTGAATCGGCAACATCCATGAGTTGTCCGATGGAAACCGGGTAGATGGCAAAAGCCACTGCCATTTCTCCGCTGTCCACACGGCGCTCGAGCTCGCCGAGCCCGCGAATTCCCCCGACAAAATCAATGCGGTCATCAGTGCGCTGGTCGGCGATTCCCAATATCGGAGCAATCACAAGGTCAGAAAGCACGGAGATGTCCAGCGATGCAATCGGATCATCTTCATTCACCTTTCCCGGCAGCACTTCTAGGCGGTACCACTGGCCGGGTAAATAAAGACCGTAACAATAATTGTCATCAGGCCGATACGCCTCTTTCACCGATGCCACCTCAAAATTACTGGTCAGCGCTTTGAGAAAAGCCTCGCGGCTCAGCCCGTTGAGATCGCGAACGACCCGGTTGTAATCCTGAATCTGCAACTGGTCTGCCGGAAAGAGAGCTGTTAGAAAATAGTTGTATTCCTCTTCGCCGGTGTGATTTGGATTTTCCTGCTTCAGCGTCAGCCCGACTTTGGCTGAAGAAGCGGCCCGATGATGCCCGTCAGCAATATATGTGGCCGGTACCTTGGTGCGAAACAACCGAACGAGTTCCGTGATGGTGGAGCGGTCTCGGATGACCCAGATCGTGTGGCGCACCTGATCAGGTGTTTCCAGATCAAATTCGGGATCCTGGCCGGCAATAACCTGATCTATGATTTCGTCAATGGCATAAACTTCCGGATAGGCCAAAAATACGGGTCCGGAGTGTGCACGGATTTCGCGCATGTGGCGGATGCGATCGTTTTCCTTGACCGGCCGTGTGTGCTCGTGCTTTTTAATCACGTCGTCCTGGTAATCCTGAACGCTGGAACAAGCCACCAGACCAACCTGCGCATGGCTGCCCATGATCTGCCGATATACATAGAGGCAATCTGCCGGGTCAGCAACCAGGTATTTTTTGCTGAGGAATAGTTCGAAATTTTCTTTCGCCTTGGCATAAACCCGATCATCGTAAAGATCAATGTCTTCGGGGAGGTCAATTTCGGCTTTGGTCACATGGAGGAAAGAGTAGGGATTTCCTTTGGCTTCAAGGCGCGCCTCGGCCGAATTGAGCACATCGTAAGGACGTGCCGCTACTTTTTCGGCAAGTGATTCCGGCGGGCGAAGCCCTTTGAAAGCTTTTATCGTGGCCATGAACGGGGTATTGAGGATTTTATGAAGCCCAAAGGTAGAAAGACAGGGCTCCATCCCCAAGGGTGCTAGCGCGGGCGCTGAGGGGCGGTGCGGGCGGGAGGCATGGGCGGGCGGTGCGGGCGGGTGGCGGGCGGCGCGGGCGGGAGGAGCGGGCCGCGGCGGGAGGTGCGGGCCGCGGGCGGGCCGCGACGGGAGGAGCGGGCCGCGGCCCTTAAGCCATGTGGCCGGCGAAGCCGAAGTAGGTCAGGATGTGGCCCGCCATTTCTTCACCAATTCTTGCCTGTGCCTCAACGGTGGCTGCCCCTATGTGCGGGCTCAGCGATATCCGTGGATGACTCAGTATCGCGGGGGAGGGGGCCGGTTCGCCTTCAAAAACATCCAGCGAAGCGTGTGCGACATGTCCGCTGTCAAGCGCGGCCAACAGGTCGGATTCGGAAACAGCGCCGCCACGGGCGGCGTTGACGATGCAAACTCCTTTGCGCATGGCGGCAAACTGCCGGGCCGTAATCATCGGTGGATCACCTTCAGCGGAAGGAAGATTCAGGGAAATAAAATCACTTTGCGATAACAACTGGTCCAGACCGGCAACCGGCAATTCGACCTTCAGCGGTTCAAGACCCGCGATGCTGAGTGTCAGTGAAATAGGGTGCGGGTTGCGACGGTGCGGGAGGACGTTCATTCCTGCACCCAGCGCCAGTCGGGCCAAAGCCTGACCGATGCGGCCGCAACCGATGATCCCCAGCGTCCGTCCCCGAAGTTCGATACCCTTTCCGAAGGCGTCTTTGAGACTTTTAAACTTCGCGGCATCTGCGCCCGGCATCTCGCGGTTGGCGGAGTAGAGGAACCGGGCCATTCCATACAAATGACCCATAATCAGTTCTGCAACCGATTCTGACGAAGAGTCCGGAGTATTAAAAACACCGATGCCCTTGCTTCTGGCATATTCCACATCAATATTGTCCATGCCGACACCGCCGCGTCCGATAAAACGAAGGTTGGGGCAAACGTCAATCAGCGGTTTTCGCACTTTGGTGGCGCTGCGCACAACAAGGGCATCGAATGCCTGAAGCGCCTCCGGAAGGGCGGCAACATCAATGGTTGTGGTATGCACCTGAACGCCTGCGGCTTCCAGCTTTTGGACTCCGGCAGCGTGCATGCCATCGTTGGCCAGGACTCGAATCATGAGGAGTTCGCATTAAAGGTGAACGGAGGAGGAACTTTTCGACCTGAAAAAATCAGGCATTGACCGTTGCGTACTCGTCCATGAGCTGACAGAGGTATTCCACGCTGCTGAGCGGTAATGCATTGTAAATCGAAGCGCGGAATCCGCCCACAGAACGGTGGCCTTTCAGCCCCACAATGCCATGCGAGTTGGCAAAGGACTCAAAGCGCTTTTCGTGCTCCGGATTGGTGGCAACAAAAGTAACGTTCATCCGGGAACGGTCTTCAACAGCGGCAGTGCCTGCAAAAATCGGGTTTTCGTCAATAGCCTTGTAAATACGCTCCGCCTTGGCAATATTGTTGGCCTCCACAACCGGCAATCCGCCCTGTTCCTCAATCCATCGCAGGGTGAGCATGCAGACATAAATGGCAAAAACCGGTGGCGTATTGAACATGGACCCCCCATCAATATGCGTTCGGTAGTTGAGCATGGTGGGCACTGCACGCTGCACTTTTCCAAGTGCATCTTCGCGCACGATGACCAGCGTTGCGCCTGCAGGACCGAGGTTTTTCTGTGCCCCGGCGTAAATCAGGGCGTATTTGTTGGCGTCGGTTACCCGCGAAAAGATATCGGATGACATGTCGGCAACCAGCGGAACGGAGGTCTTTGGAATGTGGTGATACTCCGTTCCGAAAATGGTGTTGTTGGTGGTGATGTGGAAATAGGCGGAATCGTCCGGGATGGCATAACCCTTGGGAATGTAGTTGAAGTTCTTGTCTTCCGAACTGGCTACGACATTGACCTTACCGAACATCTTCGCTTCCTTGATTGCGCCCTTCGACCAGGCACCTGTATTGGCGTAAGCGGCCGTTGCCCCGTCAGGAAGGAGGTTATAAGGCACCATGCAGAATTGCATCGAAGCGCCGCCCTGCAGAAAGAGTACGTGGTATCCGTCTTCCAGGTTAAAAATTCTCTTTACCAGTTGCCGGGATTCGTCCATTACCGCTTCAAAATCACTGCTTCTGTGCGAAATCTCCAGCAGGCTGAGCCCCTTTCCATTAAAATCTCTTACTGCCTCCGCGGCTTGTTCCAATACGGATTGAGGAAGGATACCTGGTCCGGCTCCGAAATTGTACTTCTTCATGAATATCAGGGGGTTTTGAAGGAAATTCTGAAAATGAGGAGATTGGTTTGCAAAATTATAAAAGACGAGTTACCTTTGCACTCCCGCTGAATAAACATCTGTTCTTTTAACTCAGCGGGACGGTCCTAAGATGCGTGTGCTTTCCGGAGTTTCCGAGAAGCAAATTGTCCGGGGGAATTTTTTTTCGAAATAACCCGGCAGATTTGTTTCGCACCCGAAAACGCCGTTATCTTTGTGTCCGCTTTTGAAAAAACGATCTCGCCGCAAGGCGTCTGATTGAAAGTTCTTTGAAGTCTTGGTTTGAAACAACTGACCAGATGCGGTGATTAGTCACTGCTCAATGTACTGTGCGAAAGCACAAATCCTTTTCTACAACGGAGAGTTTGATACTGGCTCAGGATGAACGCTAGCGGCAGGCTTAATACATGCAAGTCGAGGGGTAACAGGTCTTCGGATGCTGACGACCGGCGAACGGGTGAGTAACACGTACGTAACCTACCTCCAACTGGAGCATAGCCCCGGGAAACTGGGATTAATACTCCATAATATATACTTCCGGCATCGGTGGTATATTAAAGCTCAGGCGGTTGAAGATGGACGTGCGGCCCATTAGGTAGTTGGTGAGGTAACGGCTCACCAAGCCAGCGATGGGTAGCGGGCGTGAGAGCGCGATCCGCCACACGGGCACTGAGACACGGGCCCGACTCCTACGGGAGGCAGCAGTAGGGAATATTGGACAATGGAGGCAACTCTGATCCAGCCATGCCGCGTGAAGGATGACGGCCCTATGGGTTGTAAACTTCTTTTATTAGGGAAGAAACCCTGGGATTCATCCCAGGCTGACGGTACCTGATGAATAAGCACCGGCTAACTCCGTGCCAGCAGCCGCGGTAATACGGAGGGTGCAAGCGTTATCCGGATTCACTGGGTTTAAAGGGTGCGTAGGCGGATCATTAAGTCAGTGGTGAAAGCCCGCAGCTCAACTGTGGAATTGCCATTGAAACTGCTGGTCTTGAGTTCGGTTGATGTGGGCGGAATATAGCATGTAGCGGTGAAATGCTTAGATATGCTATAGAACACCGATTGCGAAGGCAGCTCACAAACCCGATACTGACGCTGAGGCACGAAAGCGTGGGTAGCGAACAGGATTAGATACCCTGGTAGTCCACGCCCTAAACGATGCTTACTCGACATTGGCGATACACTGTCAGTGTCCTAGGGAAACCGTTAAGTAAGCCACCTGGGGAGTACGTTCGCAAGAATGAAACTCAAAGTAATTGACGGGGGTCCGCACAAG